>CAIWAJ010000782.1:0-2683 GCA_903910565.1 uncultured Rhodospirillales bacterium | reverse complement strand
GTGGAGTCCTTGATGTAGGCGGAGGTGATGATGCCCATCGCCTTCTCCACGCCGGCCGGCTTGATGACCGCGCCGACGGAGGCGGAGACGTTGGAGAGGAAGTGCATGGGCTTCCAGTTCATGTCCGCGACCTTGCGGATCATCTGGGCGGCGAATTTCGGCGTGGCCGCGGTTACCAGCACGTCGGCGCCGGAGGCTTGCAGCGAGACGGCCTGGCTGTCGATGGTGGCGTCGGTGATTTCGTAGGTCAGTTCCTTGACCACGAATTTGGCGTAGTCGGCGCCGAGCGCGTCCTTGAGGCCGATCAGGTAGTCCTTGCCGAAGTCATCGTTCTGGTAGATCACCGCGAGCTTGGCGTTGGGCTTCTCCTTGCGCATGTATTTGGCGTAGATCTGCGCCTCCGTGCGGTAGGACGGCTGCCAGCCGATGGTCCAGGGGTAGTGCTCGGGATCGCCCCATTTGTCGGCGCCGGTGGCGACGAAGAGCTGCGGCACTTTCTTCTGGTTCATGTATTTCTGGATCGCCGTGTTGTTGGCGGTGCCGAGCGGGGAGAACAGGAAGGAGATGCCGTCCTGCTCGACGAGGCGGCGGACCTGCTCGACGGTTTTCGGCGGGAGGTAGCCGTCATCGAGCGAGATGAAGTTGACCTTGCGGCCGGCGACGCCGCCCTGATCGTTGAGCATCTTGAAGAAGGCGGCGTGGGCGTGGCCGATGACGCCATAGGCGGAGGCCGGGCCGCTATAGGGGATGGTGTGGCCGATGGTGATGGTGTCCTTGGTGACACCGGGCCACTGGGCGCGGGCGATGTGGGGGGTGGCCAGCAGCGTGGCGGAGCCGAGGCCGGTCAGTAACGTGCGTCTGCGCATGGATTGGTCTCCTTGGTTTCCTGGTTGTCACCATCCGGCCCCGCTGTTGCCGCGAGGTCCGGGTCGATTACCCTCCGCTGGTTCAGATGTCTGAGCCCTGGATGATCGGGCCGTGCATCTCCCAGTTGTTGCCGTTCCATTTTTGCAGCTGCATCTGCCGCATGGGGTGGAAGTTGGTGGCGCTCGTGTTGACGAGAATGCCGGGGAACAGCACGGGGTTGGGCTGGTCCTTGAGGCGGGCGGCCTGGAGCATGATGTTCTCGCGCGAGAGGTCATTGCCGCATTGGCGCAGCGTCTGCATCAGCGTGGTGCAGGCACCGTAGGAGTAGGCGTAGCCGCCATCGGCCTGATCGGCGTCGGGCAGGTACTGCTTCATGAAGGCGCGCCATTCGTTCATCCCGGGGTCCTTGTCCCAGGTGGGGTCGGTGGAGTCCTTGGCGTAGCCGGAGGTGAGAATGCCGACGGCGCGCTCGACGCCGGCGGGGCGGATGACGGCGCCGACGGAGGCGGAGACGTTGGAGAGGAAGTGCAGCGGTTTCCAGCCGATATCGAACACCTTGCGGATCATCTGGGCGCCGAATTTGGGCGTGGCCGCGGTGACGATGGTGTCGGCGCCGGAGGCCTGCATGGAGACGACCTGGCTGTCGATGGTCGCGTCAGTGACTTCGTAGGTGATTTCCTTGACGACCATCTTGCCGTAATTGGCGCCGAAGGCGTCCTTGAGGCCGGTGAGGTAGTCCTTGCCGAAGTCGTCGTTTTGATAAATCAGCGCGACCTTGGCGGTGGGGGCGTTCTTTAGGATGTATTTGCCGTAGACCTGCGCCTCGGTGCGATAGCTCGGCGCCCAGCCCATGGTCCAGGGGAAGTGTTCGGGGTCGCCCCATTTGTCGGCGCCGGTGGCGACGAAGAGCTGGGGCACCTTCCTCTGGTTCATGTATCTCTGGATCGCCGCGTTTTGCGCCGTGCCGAGCGGGTTGAAGAGGAGGGCGACGCCATCCTGCTCGACAAGGCGGCGGACCTGCTCGACGGTTTTCGCGGGGGCGTAGCCGTCATCGAGGGAGATGAAGTTGATTTTGCGGCCGGCGATGCCGCCCTGGTCGTTCACCCGCTTGAAGAAGGCGACGTGGCCGCGGCCGATGGCGGCGTAGGCGGAAGCGGGGCCGCTATAGGGGACGGTGTGGCCGATCCTGATTTCCGTCGCGGTGACGCCGGGGGTTTGCGCGCGCGCGATGTGCGGCACGGCGAGCAGGGGCGTGGCTCCGGCGGCGGTCAGGATCGTGCGGCGACGCATGGACGTTCTCCCGTCTTGTTTATTATGTGTCGTGACGCTTTGGACGTGTCTCCTGTTTGGCGGAGTGAGAAAGGAAGCGCTTCTTTTTGAAAAAAACTTTTTATCCGTTGGGTTCGGTGTTGCCTGGGGAAACTCCCAAGCCAACGGATAAAAGTTTTTTGGTTCTTTTTTTTCAAAAAAGTACCGCTTCCTTCCTTGTCTTCTTCGCTTAGGCCCCAGTGCCCTCGATGATCTCCCCGAAGAGTTCCCAGGTCTTGCCGTTCCACTTGGAGAGCTGCATCTGGCGGATCGGGTGGAAGTTGGTGGCGCTGGTGTTGACGGTGATGCCGGGCAGCAGGGTGGGGATGTAGAGGTTCTTGAGGCTGGTGGCCTGCTTCATGACGTTCTCGCGCGAGAAATCATCGCCGCACTGCTTGAGCACCTGCGCCAGCGTGGTGCAGACGCCGTAGCTGAAGACGTAGCCGCCATCGAGCAGATCGCCGTCCGGGATGTATTTGGCCATGAAGGCGCGCCATTCGTTCATCCC
>CAIWAJ010000781.1:0-3529 GCA_903910565.1 uncultured Rhodospirillales bacterium | reverse complement strand
GGGGAGACGGCGGGATAGTTTCAGGCTCCCAGGCTGTTGCGTGGCCAGCCAGGTATCGGTCGATCGCCGCTGTGAGCGCCCCGAACTGTGCATTGGCGTTCGGGGCATAACCGCGGATTCGCGGAAGCCCGAGCTTCATAAGCACCGCGCTTACGTTCATGTACTTGCGCTCGACGGACCCCTCCGATCGACCTATCCGTTCAACAACCGCACGTCGATGGTGGGTCTTCACATAGGACCTATCGGCCATCTCCTCGCCGAGCATGGCAAAGTAGTCGGCAACGAGGATATCGTTCTCCTCGGCCGTCCAATCAGCGCCGGTGATCGCTTTGAGTCCCTCGTCCATTTTGCCCCTCGCCTCAGCCAGGCTCCAATGCGAAGGAGTGCGTGTCAACGGACGGGAAAAATGGTCCGTGAGAAGCGAAGATTTGCCTAGTTGAATCTGGTTGACTCTTTGAGCCTATCCGCGCTTCGATACCGCACTCAGGTGATACACAACATCGACAGCGGTCGCATCTAACTCATTGAAATTACTAGTCATGTGCGTGATGGAATATAGTCAATCCCTCTCCGCCAACAGACCCTAAACTTCCGGTTTACCGGTAGATTCTATGCTTTCTGAGCCTCACCGCCGGCGATTGCTACAGAGCGGTAGTACAGATGGCACTCAGAATGGCCTCCCCGTATCTCCACCCGAAGACGCACGTCTACTGGTTTCGACGCGCGGTTCCAGAGGCGCTTAGACCCCGGGTCGGCAAGACGATTTTGAGCATCTCTCTCGGCACCAAAGATGCTGCTTTGGCGAAGGCTCGATTCCTTGAAGTCGCGCTCGACGTCCAGAAGAAATGGGACGCTCTGAAGCGCGGAATCAAGCTCGACATGGCGGTGGCGCCAAAGCCGCTTTCCAACATGCAGCGACAAGGACTGGCTGGTGAATTCCACCGCTGGTTGGTCTCCAAGCATGAGGACGACCCGGGTGCCGCCGCGGCATGGCGGGAGCGCATCGAGCGGGATCGTCGCGTCATGCGGCCGTCCGGCCAGCGCCCCAGTGGCGCCGTCGGACTCTATCTCGACCAGGTGCGCGCCTTTCTCGACGAGCGCGAGATCATGGTCGACGACAACGACCTGTTCGACCTCTCGATGGCGGCGGCCGAGGCCGGCGTCCAGGCCAAGGAGAGGGCTTGTCAGGTTGGCTGAAGCCGACGCGCTGCTAATCGTATCTGGCAACCTATGCACTCACCGCGCATGCGAAACGCCAGCTGACCAGAGCGTCCGACCGAAACAGGCGGTGTGTGCTAGCGGTTGTGAGATGACGACGGACGTTGAAGTGGTTGTATGTGGCTGCATGCATAGATAGGAATTTCTGTGCTGAGCGAGCAGATTTGAAGCCCTGATGTTTTCGCTCTCGGCCTCGAATTGGGACATGCGAACTTTCAATCCGGTTATTCGCCTTCTTGTCCATGTTATGGACGGCGCAAAGATTGAGTTCCTTTATGCCCGCGCTATACGAGCGGCAACGGTCGGTTACGATGGTGACTGGCGCCAGTTGATACTTCTTCAGCAATTTGCGCAGAAGTCGGATTGCCGCTCGCTTATCACGGCTCGCCGTCACGAGCACCTCCAGCACCTCGCCTTCATCATCGACAGCACGCCACAGATACATCTGGCGACCGCCGATCGAGACAAACATTTCGTCGAGATGCCACTTCGAAGTTGGTCTGGGGCGACCAGCCCGTAACTTGGCCGAAATTTGAGGTCCGAACCGATGTACCCAACATCTTATGGTTTCGTAGGTTACATCGATCCCACGCTCAGCAAGGATATCCTCAACATCGCGAAGGCTTAAACTGAACCGCAAGTAAAGCCAGACCGCTCGCTGGATGACATCCGGTAAAAAGCGAAAGCCGCGGTAACTTATCTGTCTCATCGGCGGACCTTACCCGATTTCCGGGCGATGGCTCTGACAACCTGACGAGCCCCCCGCCGGAATTCCTGGAAATGCAGGTTTTATGGGCGAAAGGGGGTTAATCGGCGCAGTGTCCTCGCCGACGCCCAGGTTCCATACCGCTGCATCCACTGCCTGAAGGACACAGCGATCCAGATCGCCCGCGTCGAGGGCGTGCCCCTATACAGTGCTGCCTCTGGTGTCAGAGCCCGATCGCGATGCCGATCTGCGTGTTCTCCATTGCCGGCGCGATGGAGGCGAAGTCCCGTGAGGACATGCCGAGTTTTCCGCCAATGGCCTTCCACTCGTCCCTGACGGTTTTCGCCATGGACGCGGCGATCTTTACAGCCTCGTCGGGTTTGACGTCGAAGTAGGGGGCCGCATCGACCAACTTCTCCACGTCGGGGGCGTTTCCATGCACTTCTGAGATTGCCGTCTTCAGGGTGGTGCCTTCCTCCGGAACGGGATTGATGTCGAAGGCTGGGGACAGCCCCCACTTGCCGCCACCGCGATAGAGAAAGCCGAGGTTGCGCAGGTGGTCGTCTGTGCTCTGGACCAGGACGTTAAAGAGGATGCGGCGATACAGTTCCTGCATGTCCGACTTCGGATCGCGGGACCATTTGTGCATCCGGAGCGCCACGTCCACGTAGTTGCCAGGCTCCGCGCCTGGCAGGCCCATGAAGGTTTGCGCCGAGATAAACGGAATACGCAGGTTCCCTCTCCCGCGATCGAAACGCTGCACGATGGCGACGGGAAACTTGTCGCTTGTGGGAAGCACGTAGGCGAACGATGCCGAGATGCCGACCCGTGCAGCGAGCGTCAGCGCCATGACTTCGGCTCTCGCGACAGCGTATTCGTCATCGCCCTTCGCGAGTTTGACGATGTGCAGGAGGCCTTTGTCGTCCATTGCGTTCACCTTGGGACGGGCGCCCCCAAGCGAGCCGACTGCTTGTTCTAACGCCCTGCCTCCGACGACCTTGTTGCGCCGTTCGCGGTAATGGATTGGGTCGGCTTCGAAGGATCTGGCCTCGGTGATGATCTGCTCAAGATCATAGAGCCGGGGGATCGCGACCCGGTCCTCCCCGTCGCGTGGGGGTGCCAGCGCGGAAGCTTTCGCGTCGCGGCTGTAGTAGTAGCGCAGCGCCCCCGAGCGCAGGAAATCGTCCGAATGCAAAAGGTAGTCGAGATCGGATTCGATCCTTCCACCAAGCGCCATCTTGATGATGGCTCTTCCCCAGGAATCGGGTGTTCCATCGGCGATGGGGCCTGGAAGGGACGAACCCTGCGTGGCGCGGTTGGTGTAGATCGGCGTCGGACCGAGCGGCATGTCAGGAGCAAGTGCGAACCCATCCCTGTTCTCGATCCAGGACTGATCGTAGGTGAATGTCGAGGTCTCGCGGCCGCCGGATTCCGTGTCGACGATCAGCTCGCCAACCGGAATGCCAGTCGCACCGATCCTGACGAAAAGTCTGCGGGTCTGCATCAGAACCCCACGTACCCGTTGTCGTCGGGAGCCGGTTCGTCAGGCTCAGCGACGTGTCGCTGCTTGGGTACGCGCGGGCCAGTCTTGACGCGCACACGTTG
>CAIWAJ010000780.1:0-4433 GCA_903910565.1 uncultured Rhodospirillales bacterium | reverse complement strand
CCCTGATTGAAGAGACCCGATGGCCAACACCGCCTCCGCCCGCAAGCGCATCCGCCAGACCGCCACCCGCACCGAGCGCAACAAGGCGCGCATGTCGCGCATGCGCACGTTCGTGAAGAAGGTCGAGGAAGCGATTTCCTCCGGGAACAAGGACGCCGCGAAGGCCGCTTTGCAGGCGGCTCAGCCGGAAATGCAACGCGCCGCGGGCAAGGGCGTGGTGCACAACAACACCGTGTCGCGCAAGATTTCCCGCCTCGCCGCGCGGGTCAAGGCGATCGCCGCCGGTTAGATATTGCGGAGCGCGCCCGGGATCCCCGGGCAACGCAAGCCGCCAGCGACAATATCACGCCGAGTATCTCAAGTAATTCCTCGCCAAAAAGCGGCTTCGGCCGCTTTTTATTGGAAAATTCCCCACAAGAGAATTCTCGTTACATGTTCAGTTTCACGCTTGCAAGAATACGTCGCTCTGTCATATTGCCGAGGTAGCGGCGGCCTTACCTGCGGGCCCTGTTATACCGGTAAAGTGCCGTCGAGTTGGGCGCTCCGAGTGAGCCGCGGGAGAATTGTCGAATGGGCCGGGGGAAGGTGTGATGGTGAACGATCAGACCCCTGGCGACCATCCGAGCGCCGGCCCAGGCGGGCCAAGCCAGATCGCCACCGTCTGGGCGAAAGTGCGTGGCCGACTGCAGCACGAGGTCGGCGAGGTCGAGTATCGCACCTGGCTGAAACACATGACGCTGGTGGGCATTGATGACGATGAGGCGGTGATCGCACTGCCCACCCGTTTCATGCGCGACTGGGTGCGCGGCCACTACGCCGACCGGGTGACCGCCTTGTGGCAGGCCGAACTGCGCAGCGTGGGCCGCGTCGAATTTATCGTCCGCGGCAGCGTTCAGATCGGCGGGCTCGCCGAGATCCAGGCTGCGCCGCCGGAACCGGCTGCCCCGATCGCGCCCCGCTTCGTCACCCTCGCCGCCCCCCCTCGGAATGAAGACCGCCCCGAACCGGCGCGGGACCCGCGCTTCACCTTCGACAGCTTCGTGGTCGGCAAGCCGAACGAGTTCGCCTATGCCTGCGCCCGTCGCGTAGCGGAGACACCTGCCAGCCCCGGCTTCAACCCTTTGTTCCTCTATGGCGGAGTCGGCCTCGGCAAGACCCATCTGATGCACGCCATCGCCTGGGAACTCTCCGACTCCGCGCGCCCCGGCCCTCCCGTGTCGGTCGCCTACATGTCGGCCGAGCGCTTCATGTATCGCTTCATTGCGGCGTTGCGCAGCAAGTCGACCATGGAATTCAAGGAGGAGTTGCGCAGCGTCGACGTGCTGATGATCGACGACCTGCAATTCCTCATCGGCAAGGACACCACGCAGGAGGAGTTCTTCCACACCTTCAATGCCTTGGTCGACAGCGGCAAGCAGATCGTGGTCTCCGCCGACAAGTCGCCCTCCGACCTCAGCGGCCTCGAGGACCGGGTGCGCACCCGGCTCGGCTGCGGCATGGTGGCGGACCTGCACTCGACCACCTTCGAATTGCGCATGTCGATCCTCGAGGCCAAGGCCGGGCGGGCGGGCGTCGCGATCCCCTACAAGGTCAACGAGTTCCTTGCCCACAAGATCACCTCCAACATCCGCGAACTCGAAGGCGCGCAGAACCGCCTGATCGCCCATGCCAACCTGTTCGGCCGGGACATCACGCTCGAAAGCGCCCAGGAGGTGCTGCATGATCTGCTGCGATCCTTCGATCGGCGGGTGACAATCGAGGAGATCCAGCGCTGGGTGTCCGAGCACTACAACATCCGCATCACCGATATGTCCTCGGCTCGCCGGGCGCGCGCTGTGGCGCGGCCGCGTCAGGTGGCGATGTATCTCGCCAAGCAGCTCACCAGCCGCAGCCTGCCGGAGATCGGCCGCAAATTCGGCAACCGGGACCACACCACGGTGATGCATGCGGTGAGCCGCATTACCGAGTTGATGGCACTCGATGCCGCCTTCGCCGAGGACGTCGAATTGCTGCGGCGGATGCTGGAGTCCTAGCGGCGATGGGTCTAACCTCCCGGCATGAATCCGGGAGCGTGTTGCATGAAATTCGCTAAACATGGCCTGTGGGTGGCCCTCGCGCTTGCCGCGTTCCCCGCCGCCGCCCAGCCGCTCACCCCCGCGCAAATCACCGCCATCATCGCCGCGCCTGATCGAAGCCAGGCCGATCGCACCAATGATCTGCGCCGCAAGCCCGAGCCGATGCTCGCGTTCATCGACGCACGGCCGGGCATGACAGCCGTCGATGTCAGCGCCGCCGGGGGCTACACCACCGAGTTGCTGGCCCGCGCCATCGGCCCCACCGGCACCGTCTACGGCCAGAGCCAGCCGCGCGACCCCAACGCCAAGCCGCCTGCCGCCCCCGAGGGCAATTCCAACCCCAACCTCCCGGCCCCCACCGCGGCGCCCGGGCCGTTCCGCCCATCGCCCTTGGCCCTCGCCGACCGCGCCGGCAAGATGAAGGAAGCCGGAGTCGCCGCCGCCCAGATCATCCCGGTCTCCCGCCCCTTCGCCGATCCGATTCCGGCAGAGCTGGCAGGCAAGGTCGACCTCGTGACCCTCATGTTCAACTATCATGACCTCGGGCATCTCGGGATCGACCGCGCCGCGATGAACCGCGCCATTTTCACAGCCCTCAAGCCCGGCGGCCACTACGTGCTCGGCGACCATGCCGGCCGTCCCGGCACCGGCATTTCGGAAGCCGGTACGCTCCACCGCATCGAGGAGGCCTTCCTGCGCGCCGAGGTGGAGGCCGCCGGCTTCAAGCTCGCCGCCGAGGGGACGTTCCTGCGCAACCCCAATGACCCCCGCGACAAGAACACGCCGGACCCGCCGCAGCCCAAGGACGAAATGGTGCTCAAATTTGTCAAGCCGTAGGCGCCCCGCGTGCGCCATGCGTTGAGCATTCGGCAGATATAATCGCTTTGCCATCTGGAACCCGAGCGCGGAACCTGAGACGCTAGGGCCATAAGAGACGTACGGGAGAAAACGATGGACTACTACTCGGCCTTCAAGGGTGTGAAGGTGATCGACCTCAGCGGCGGCGTCGCCGGCCCCTCCTGTGCCATGATGCTGGCCCAGCACGGCGCCGATGTCATCAAGGTCGAAACCCCGCATGGCGGGGGCGACTGGGCGCGCATTCTCGGCAAGACCTACGAGAGCCACTCCTCCTTCTCGCTCTACGGCACGCTCGGCAAGCGCTCGCTGGCGCTGGACCTCAAGACCGAGGAGGGCAAGGCTGTCCTGTGGCGCCTCATCGAGGAGGCGGACGTGTTCATCGAGGGATTCCGCCCCGGCACCATCGCCCGCTACGGCTTCGGCTACGAGGCGCTGAAGGCCAAACGCCCCGGCATCATCTACTACTCGATCTCCGGCTTCGGCCAGACCGGCCCCTGGGCCGGCCGGCCGGCGATGGACCCGGTGCTCCAGGCCTTCTGCGGCATCGTCGACGAAAACCGCGGCGAGATGGACAACCATCCCCACCGCATCGCGATTTCGCTCATCGACATGTTCACCGGCCTGCTCGGCTTCCAGGCCATCGCCACCTCGCTTTTTGTCCAGAAGCAGAACCCCGGGCTCGAAGGCCGCTACATCGAATGCAGCCTTATGCAGGGCGGCGCGCTGCTCTCGGTCATCCGCCTCATCGCCGGCTACATGGAAGGCGGCGTGCTGCAGCGCATGGGCATGCCGTCCGGCGTGTTCGACACCGCGGACGGCCAGATCAACATCACCATGATCCGCGACGTCGACTGGAAGCCCTATTGCGATGCGATCCGCAGGAATGACCTGCTGACCGATCCGCGCTTCGAGACCATGGCCAAGCGGCGCGAGAACATCGACGAGTTGTTCGCCACCGTCCGTCCGGTGCTGAAAGCGATGCCGACGGCTGAGATCGGCGATCGCCTGACCGAGCGCAACATCATGAACGGCCACGTGAACTCCTACTCCTCGTTCCTCCAGGAAGAGCAGGTGGTGGCCGCCAACATCATCGCCTGGCTGCAACAACCCGGCGTCGACAAGCTCGTACCGACCCCGAACATCCCCGGCCTGCCGGCCTTCGAGAACGGCACCAAGCGCGCCCATGCTCCGGCCCTCGGCGAGCACAACCGCGAGATTCTCGCCGAATACGGCTATTCCGCCCAGCAGATTGAGGACTTCTACGCTCGCAAGGTTGTTGGCGGGTTGTAAGGCAGGAAGCGCTCCTTTTTGAAAAAAGAAGCAAAAACTTTCTATCCGTTTGGCTTCGCCCTCTCCCCGGAGGGTGCGCGGCCAACGGATTAAAGTTTTTGGCTCTATTAGCGAATCATATGCGTAGTTCATATTAGGTTCAATCGTTTGGACGTATCGAGGATTGTGACGATGGACAGCGCGGAATTTCGCAAGTGGCTTGAGGCGATT
>CAIWAJ010000779.1:0-6082 GCA_903910565.1 uncultured Rhodospirillales bacterium | reverse complement strand
CACGGGAAATCGGTAGGAAAGCCACGGCAAAGTGGTTTTCAACCACTGTAAAAGCTACCCCGGGTCAGCAATGGCCCGGGGTTTTCTTTTTCACGCCAACCCAATCGAGGCATCCTAAAAAAATCTCGCCGTCTGCAAAATTTCTTCTTGCAGCGCCAATTCATCTGACAATAATCCCCTGTGTGTCTCAACCCACACAGGAGCAGGTCATGAAATCTCGCCGCCCCACCACCCCCGCCCGCAAGTCGCCCAATCACCCCCCCAACTCGTCCTCCTGCACCACCCCGGTGCCCAAGCCCAGCGAATATCTGCGGCCCATCCATGCAACCAGCGCCATCGCCGCCCTGCACGCCGCCGCCTACCCCGCCGCCGCGCGGCTCTACTACACCGGCCGCGCCGCCCCGGTCACGCGTGGCATTCCCAATTCCCACGAGATCTAACCACCCCGCCAAAAGGGTTTTCGGTTCTTTCCCTTAAAAAAAAGAACCAACCCTGCATTTTTTCTCTTGATTAACCATAACTTCGATGTTATCAAGATCGCCATGAGCACACACTCCACCCCGGCCGCCGCAGAGGCACCCGCCCCGACGTATGACGTCGCGGCGGTGCTCGGCCGTACCCTCCGTGCGCTCAACGCCCTCTGGGTCGTCATCGACACGCTTTTCCCTAAAATCGGCAAAACCCCGCTCTCCGCCCGCGACACCATCCTCTACCTCCAGCGCACCCAGCGCCGCTTCGAGCACCTCCTCGTCCGCCTCGCCGCCGGCATCGCCCCGCGCAAGCGCGCCCCCCGCCCGGAATCCGCCTCCACGGCGCCCAAACCCCGCAAAAACCCCCGTTTCCGCCTCCCCCGCCGCAAGGGCTGGCTCGGCGATCTCCTGCTCTGGCACGGCCGCGGCTACGCCGCCGAAATCGCCAGCGCCCTCGATCAGCCCGGCACCGGCGCCCTCATCGCGGCCTCCCCCCAGGCCCAGCGCCTGCTGCGCCCGCTCTGCCACATGTTCGGCATCGCTCCGGCCTGCATTCCCCCTCTGCCGAAGCGCCCCCGCAAACCCCGCAAGAAACCCGCGCCCAAACCGCGCCCCCTCACCCGCAAACAGCGCGAGGCCATCCTCTGGTACCCCAACTCCGAGGGGAAACCGATGAAACTCCTCCCCAGGCGATTACCCAGGGACTAGGCCGCAACGCCCGAATTGCGCCCATTTAGTTACGATATCAAAACAATCTAGCCCTTCCGCACATTCCAGAACACCGGCGCCGGCCCCCGCAGCAACCCGTTGAGATTGCTCCGCCAGGCCGTCGACTGGATGTATTGGCCCAGCGGAATGTAAGGCACGAAATCCAGACATTCCAACTGGATACGCTCGGATATCCGCTTCTGCTCCGCCGGGTCCGTGCTGTCGATCCACGCATCGCGCAGCGCCTCCAGCCCCGCATGCTCCGGCCACCCGATCCAGGCGTCCTTGCCATTGGTCCGCAACCCCGTCGCCAGCACCGGGTTGCCGAAATCAACCGAGGGAAACCCGGACGGAAACACCGACCACCCGCCCTTCTCCAGCGGCTCCTTGCTGTTGCGCCGCTGCGTCACCGTGCCCCAATCCGTCGTCTGGATGTCGATATTGAGCCCGATTTTCCGAAACGCCCCCTCCGCCACCTGGCACAACACGTCATAGGCCGGCGGATCGGAGGGATGCATGAACGCGATCCGCTCGCCGTTATAGCCGCCCTCCCGCAACATCGCCTTGATCGCCGCCACCGAGGGCCGATTGCGCAATTTTTCCATCCCCGCCTCCGAGGCGCTCTCGGTGCCCGGAATGAAAAACCCGATCGGCGCCCGCCACCCCTCCCGATCATCCGCCATCACCGCCGTCATCTCGTCGGTCTGATCGATCGCATACAGCATCGCCCGCCGAACCGCCGGATTGGCGGTCGGCCCATGCAGAAAATTCGGCCGCAACACCGGGTACACCCCATGCGTATCCAGCCGCCCGACCGTCACGCCCGGCGATTTCCGCAGCATCGGGAGCAGATCGGGGATCGGTACCTCCACCCAGTCCACCTCCCCGGTCGCCAACGCCCCCGCCGCCGTCGCCGCATCGGGGATCACCCGCCATTCCACCCGATCGACATGCACATGATACCCGCCCCACCCGTATTCCACCGGCTCGTTGCGCGGAACATATTTCTCGAATTTGGCGAACACCGCCTGGCTGCCTGAGACGAATTCATTCCCCACCCAACGGAACGGCCCACTCCCGATCGCCTCCGCCGCCTGCTTGTACGGGTCCTGCGCGAACCGCTCAGGCATGATCACACAGGTCGGCTGCGTCTTCGCCAGCGCGTTGGGGAGGAACGGAAACGGCTTCCGCAGCCGCCACACCATCGTCCGGTCATCGCTCGCCTCCAGCGCGTCCATCCGCGCATTGATCGAGGCCCCGATCGGGTCCCGCACCATCCAGCGCTTCACCGATGCCACACAATCCCGCGCCCGGACCGGCTCGCCGTCATGGAACGTCAACCCCGGCCGCAGCTTCATCGTCCACCGCTTGCCACCATCCTCCACGAGATGGCCCTCGACCATGTGCGGATGTGCGTTGAGCGCGATATCCCGTGTGTAGAGGGTTTCGTAGATCATCATCGCCAACGTCCGTGTCGCCTGCGCGGTTGTCCACACCGGGTCCCAACTCGGCGGATTGGTGGTGGGAACGAATACGAGCGTGCTCCCCTTGCCGCCCAAGGCGGGCTGCGCAAGGGCCGAACGTGTGGACATGGCCGCACTGGCGGCGAGACCGGCGAGGGCCTGGCGACGCTTCATCGTAATTCCTCCGGCTGGCGATTGCTTCGCCTTCGCCGGTGAATCTAGGGCCGATCAGCCCGCCGCGTCCACGCCCCGTTTTAGAGCGTGTACCGCGTATAGACGGCGCCAAGGGCGGGCAGGGGGGCCGCTTCGAGAATGCCGGCGGCGGGCTGCATGACGATGGCGGCGACAGTCGCGACCTCGACGTTCTGCAGGCTCATCCGCGGTGGCCGACAGACCGACCAGGGGGAGGCGAAATCGTCTTCCAGCGCGCGCTTGAGATGCTCCGGGGTAAGACCGCCGACATCGGGCGTGAGGAGGTCACGCACCCGGATATCGCGGTAAAGGCTGCAAGGCGTACTGGCGATCCCGGTGTCTTTCAGTTTGGTCAGCGCCACGGGGCTTTGGAAATGGTTGGCGTGGACGATGAGCCCGTTCTCGGCATGCACCTGAAAGGTCTCGTCGGGCGCGCATTCGAAGTCGATCGCCACCGCTGCGCCAGCCAGCGTGGATGCGCTGACCATCATATTGTTTGCAGCGGATTTCCTGGTCGCGTACACGGCCCGCATGGCGAGCGCGGGGTTGCCCTCTTGCAGGCATTTGCGGCGGATCAGCGCCAGCGGTACGCCGATATCGCGATAGTCGCGGTCGGATTCCAGATAGTTCGCGGTAATCGCAATACCCGCGGAATTAAGCCCGGAGCGGGCCAATGCGCCTGCCTCGGTGAAGGTGAGGATATCCGGCCCGTCATCCCGTCGGATGCGCAGCACCACCGCGGTCTCGGCGCATTCGGCCTTCCAGTCCCAGTTCTGCGCGTGCAACAGCCGCCCCTCGGCGGTAGCGCCCGGCAGGGCGATGACGCCGGTGCAGCCATCTGGCGGTTCCTCCAGCTTGGCGCGCAGCGTCGGGTTCTCGGCGAGTTTGAGAATCTCGGTGCGGGCGTTGAGCAAGGCGACATGGGTGAAGGGGATGCCGGCGCCCGCGGCGATGCCCTGCATCTCCGGCACGTAGCTGTCGTCGAAGGCGTCGATGATCGGCGTATAAGCGCGCACCAATGCGGCGATCTCGGCCTCGCCGAGATTCATGCGGGCGAGCTGGGCGCCATAATGGGCGACGCCCCGGCGGATGCGCTCGGCGGCCTGGCGGCCATACTGCACGCCGCGCTCGTAGGGCGTGCCGGAGACGTCGATGAGCGGGAAGGGGGCGGCCATCTCAGCCGCGTCCGGGCACGGGGACGAGCACGCCGGTGATGCCGGAACCGGCATCGGACAGCAGGAAGGCGATGGTGGCGGCGACTTCCTCGGTGCGGGTCCAATTCGTGGGATCGGCGCCCGGCATGTCGGCGCGGTTCTGCGGGGTGTCCATGGTGCCGGGGAGCACGGCGTTGACGCGCACGGCTTCGCCCTTCAGCTCATCAGCGAAGCTCTCGACCATGCGATGCACGGCGCTCTTGGCGGCCGCATAGGCGGACATCCCGGCGGGCGCCCGCCGGGCCGCACCGGCGCCGACCGCGACGATGGAGCCGCCACCATTTGCGCGCATATGGGCGGCGGCGGCGCGCACCACGTTGAGCGTGGTCAGCACGTTGAGGCGGAATTGCTGCTCCCACAGCGCCGCCGGGCTGTCGGCGAGCCCGGCCCAGGCGAAGCCGCCGACGGTATGGGCCACGCCGTGCAGCCCGCCATGCTCGGCGATCACGCCGCCGATCGAGGCCGCGCAGGCGGCCTCGTCGGCGAGGTCGGCGAGAGCCACCTTCGCCAGCCGGGGATGGGCGGGCAGGGCGTCGAGCATGGCGCCCGGCCGGTCGAAGGCGGCGACGGTGGCGCCCTCGGCGAGCAGCAGGGCGGTGGTGGCGCGGCCGAGATTGCCGGCGGCGCCGGTGAGGATGATGGTCTTGCCGTCGAGCGATCCGGGCATGGCGGGCGTCCTCTATTTGCGTGCGCCATGATGCGGGTGGTGCGGCCTGGGTTCAATGGCCGGGGCGCGGGAGTTGCTGCCGGTCTGGGGTAATGTTATATTATACCAATGCGCGATCCCCTCTCCCCCATGGCAGGTGCCGGGCCCAGGCTGATCCTGTCGTCCGGGCTTATCCTGTTGATATGGCTGGTCTCCTGGTGGGCGGCCCAATGATCGAGCTCAAGAACCTCACCTGCCTCTACGGTCGCCGCCCCGCCGTGCACCACGTTTCCGGCCGCTTCGAGCCCGGCAGCATGACGGCGATTGTCGGGCCGAACGGGGCGGGCAAGACCACGCTGCTGCGCACCATCGCGGGGCTGCATCGCGATTTCGAGGGGCGGGTGATCCGGAACGGCCGCATCGGCCTGCTCCCGCAGACCCCCTCGCTCGACAAGGCCTTCCCCATTACCTGTGCCGAAGTGGTGGCGATGGGCGGCATTGCCGGGCTCGGCATCTTCGCCGCCGCGCCCGCGCCGACTCGGGTCAGTGAGGCGTTACAATCGGTCGGCCTCGCCGGCTTCGAGCGGCGTTTGGCCGGCACGCTCTCGGCCGGGCAGTTTCAGCGCCTGCTCTTCGCCCGGCTGATGGTGCAGGACGCGCCGGTGATGCTGCTCGACGAGCCCTTCGCCGCGGTGGACGCCCGTACCACCGCCGACCTGATGCGCCTGCTGCATCGCTGGCACGGCGAGGGCCGCACCATCGTCGCCGTGCTGCATGATCTCGATCTCGTCGCCCGTGAGTTCCCCAGCACCCTGCTGCTGGCACGCGACAAAATCGCCTGGGATCGCACCGGGGTCGCGCTTTCGGCCGAGCACCGGCTGCGGGCGCGGCTGGTGGCCGAGGCTTGGGCGGATGACCCCGCCCTCTGCCAGGACGCCCCCCGCCTGGATGCCCCTCGCCTGGACGCAGCGTGATCCAATTCCTGTTCGAGCCGTTTGCGCTTGGCTTCATGCGCAGGGCTTTGGCCGGCTGCATCGCGCTGTCGATCGCCGGGCCGCCGCTCGGCGTGTTCCTGGTGCTCCGGCGGATGAGCCTGATGAGCGACGTGTTGCAGCACGGCATACTGCCGGGCATCGCGCTCGGCGCCGTGGTGGGCGGCATTTCGGTGCCGGCGATGGGGGCGGGCGGGTTTCTCGCCGGGCTCACGGTGGCGCTGCTGGCCGGTGCGCTGAGCCGGACGACCGGCGGGCGGGAGGATAGCCAGTTGGCCGGCGTCTACCTCGTCGCGCTGGCGCTCGGCGTCGCGATCCTTTCGGCGCAGCGCGGCGTCGATCTTACTCATTTGCTGTTCGGCAGCGTGCTGGCGGTGGATGACATTTCGCTGCTGCT
>CAIWAJ010000778.1:0-5694 GCA_903910565.1 uncultured Rhodospirillales bacterium | reverse complement strand
GGCTCCGACCAGCAGAAGAAAGTCGGCATCCTCTCCGGCGGTGAGCGCAACCGCGTGCATCTCGCCAAGATGCTGAAATCCGAATCCAATGTCCTGCTGCTCGACGAACCGACCAACGACCTCGACGTCGATACGCTGCGCGCCCTCGAAGAAGCCCTGATGGACTTCGCCGGCTGCGCGGTGGTGATCAGCCATGACCGCTGGTTCCTCGATCGCCTGGCCACCCATATCCTCGCCTTCGAAGGCGACAGCCACGTCGAATGGTTCGAAGGCAACTTCCAAGCCTACGAAGAAGACAAACGCCGCCGCCTAGGCGCCGACGCCACCGAACCCCACCGCATCAAATACCGGCCCCTCGCGCGCTAAGGCACGCCGGAGCATGGGCCGATGCCTCAGGCGGCGGTGCGTGACACCGCCATCCCGCCATGAACCAGAGCTGGGTGCTCCGCACCGGGCGTCTGGTCATGCGCCCGGTGGGATACGCTGATCTCGCTGACCTGGTGACCCTGAAGGGCGACCCGCAGGTCTACGCCATCATGCTCGGCGGCGTGCGCTCCCCCGTGGAATGCGCCGAGGACCTCGCCGAGGACGTCGTCTTCTGGGGCGCGCACGGCGTCGGCATGTGGGCCGTCCGCGAAGCTGCGACAGCGCGGTTCATCGGCTATGTCGGCCTGCACGGCCGGCCGGACGGGCGGGGCATCGCCCTGCGTTTCGCCGTTGTCGCCGCCGCACAGGGCCGCGGCTACGCCAGCGAGGCCGCTTCCGCCGCGCTGCGCTTCGCCCATGAGCGTGGCGGCCTGCGGCGTGTGATCGCGGTAGCGCGCGAAACCAATTTCGGCTCCCGCCAGGTGCTCGGCGGCATCGGCATGGCCTTGTGCGAAACATACCAGCGCGAGGGCGACAACATACTGGTCTATGAAAGTATTCACGCAGGTATCTGACCGCGCCTAAAACGTGCCCAGCACCATCCGCTTCAGCACCAACGTATACTCCCGCGCCTCATGGAACATCTCCGCCAGCTCGATGAGGAAAAACACCGCCACCACATGAAAAACCGCCGGATACCGCCCCGCCGCCCGTTCCCCCGCCACGCCGATCCAGCCGCCCAACCGCCCCCTCTACATCACCATAGCCCCAGCCACCCCGACCAGGCAGCCCACCCCGACGTCGCTCGGATAATGCACCCCGACATACAGCCGCGGCAGCAGCACCAACCCCACCGCATGCAGCGCGGTGAGCACGCCGATCCAACGCGACAACGCGAACGCCAGGCACACCGCGGCGGCGAAAATGGCGGCGTGATCCGAGGGCATCGAACTCCACCCACCCAGCGTCTCCGCCGAGGTGAACGCCGGCAGCGCCAACCCAAGCCCCGCGTCATGCACCGGCCGCAGCCGCGCCGGCAACCCGACCTGCAACACCCGTCCCACGAAAAACGCCACGAAAATCCCGGCCATTCCGCGCAGCACGATCCGCCGATGCGCGCTCAGGGGCGGCCGATGCCAGAACCACACGGCAATCGCCACGAATGGCGCCATCTTGATCAGATCCGCCCCGGTGAGCAGCACAACGACATGGTTGAACACGCCATTCCGCGCGGCATACCCATTCAGCGCGTGCGCCGCCCAGGCATCAAACCCTGTGATCGGATCGAGAATCGACATCGCCGCCGCCCGCATCCCCCGTGCCAAACCGCACGGGACCGCGTTCAGCCGCGCGATGCAACCCCTCTCACGCCCGCGGCCAGCGCGGATCGAGAAACGTCTGGAACTCCAGCTTGTAGCCGTTCGGGTCCCGCGAGAAGAACGCATACACGTTGAACGCCTCGCTCCGCGCCGGCGCCCCGTCCAGCGGCGCCCCCCGCTCCGCCAGCCGCGCGTACCACCCATCCACGTCATCGGTCACGAAGGTGATCACCACCCCCTTCGGCTCCACATACCGCCCCGGCCGCACCCGGCACACCCCGAGAAACCCCGTCCCGCCCATCGCGAAAATCCGGCACGCCCCCTGGTCGAACACCATCTCAAGCCCCAGCGTCTCGCCATAGAACGCGGCCGTCCCCGCCAGATCCTCGGTATAAACCCAGGTGACGGACTGCCCGAGATGTGGCCGCCCGCTCACTCCGCGGGCTCCGCCGGCTCCGGCGCGCGCTTTTCGTGCCTGATCTTCTCCATCGCCTGCTGCACGTGCCGCGAAAACACGAACTCCGCCGGCCGCTGCCGCTCCAGCGAAATATCCGGCGCCATCGCCCCCGTCGTCTTCGGCCCCCGCAGCGCCACCGCGGCGGCCTTCAGCGGATGCTTCACGCTATCCATCACCGCCGTCGCCTCATACCCCGAATGCACCATGCAATCGGCGCATTTCTCGTAATTCCCCGTCCCGTAGGCGTCCCAGTCCGTCGTCTCCATCAGCTCCTTGAACGTCTTCGCATACCCCTCGCCCAGCAGGTAGCAAGGCCGCTGCCAGCCGAAATACGTCCGCGTCGGGTTGCCCCACGGCGTGCAATGATACGTCTGGTTGCCCGCCAGGAAGTCCAGGAACAGGTCGGACTGGTTGAACTCCCACTTCTTCTTCCCCGGCTTGCGCCGCGAGAAAATCGAGCGGAACAAATCCTTCGTCGCCCGCCGGTTCAGGAAATGCTGCTGATCCGGCGCCCGCTCATACGCATACCCTGGCGACACCGAAATCCCGTCGATCCCCATCTCCATCACGTCGTCGAAAAACCGCGCCATCCGCTCCGGATCGGCGTTGTTGAACAACGTCGCATTGATGATCGTGCGAAACCCCGCCGCCTTCGCCTTGGCGATCGCCGACACGCACCGGTCATACACCCCGTCCTGGCACACCGACTTGTCATGATCCTCCCGGTTGCCATCCAGATGCACCGACCACGAGAAGAACTTGTTCGGCTTGAACAACTCCATCTTCTTCTCAAGCAGCAGCGCATTCGTGCACACGATCACGTATTTCTTCCGCGCGATGCACTGCCGCACCACCTCGTCGATCTCCTTGTGCAGCAGCGGCTCTCCCCCGGCGATCACCACCACCGGCGCGCCGCACTCGTCCACCGCCTCCATGCACTCCGCCACCGACAGCCGCTGGTTCAAAATCTCCGCGGGATAATCGATCTTCCCACACCCCGCGCACGCCAGATTGCAGCGAAACAACGGCTCCAGCATCAGCACCAACGGATACCGCTTGCGGCCGATCAAGTGCTGCTTGACGACGTACGCGCCGACACGCAAAGCCTGGTGCAGGGGAATGGACATGGAGCCCTCGAAATGCGAATGAGACGTCGCGTTTCTATTCATCCCGCACTGCAGCGTCAAGCCATCGGGCAGCACCAACCCACATGTCAGCCACCACCGCCCCCCCTCCCCGGCGAACCCCCGTGCAGAACCGCAGCCAGGAAACCGTCCAGAAAGTCCTGGCCGCCACCTCCGCCCGCCTCGCCGCCGGCCAACCCGTCGACCACCTCACCACCGCCGCCATCGCCGCCGCCGCCGGCGTCTCCGTCGGCGCCCTCTACCGCTTCTTCCCCGACAAACAGGCGATCGTCGACGCCATCGCCCTCAAACACATGGAAACCTTCCAGGAAGCGCTGAGCACCCGCATCATGCTCGCCTTCCCCTCCTCGCCCCAGGATTTCCTCGCCGCCGTCATCGACGGCTTCGCGGACTACCTCGCGGCCCACCCAGATTTCCGCACCATCGCCTTCGGCCACGGCCCCACCGGCCAAACCATCAGCCGCGCCACCCGCGACGCCTACGCCGCGTCAGGCGAAGTCGCCGACCTCGTCCGCAGTTTCCTCTCCGAAGTCTTCGACATCCCCCTCACCGAAACCTTCAACCTCCGCCTCCGCCTCGCCATCGAAACCGGCGACCGCCTCCTCGGCTACGCCTTCAAACAACCCACCGAGGAAGACCGCCGCCAGGTGATCGCGGAAACCAAGCGGGTGCTGAATTTGCTACTGTTCTCGTAAGAGGAAGGAAGCAAGCGCTTCTTTTTTGAAAAAAAGAAGCAAAAAACTTTTATCCGCTTGCTTCCCGCTCTCCCACGTTTGCCGGAGAGGCCGGGGTGAGGGGCGCGACACGCCACGCGCGACGTGGCAACCTCGTCGTTGAACGCTTGCGCGTCCGTGGATGGCGCGGGTCAAAATCACCGACTGCGACAGCGCGGCGTCCTGATAACGCCCCACGTCCTCGCCGAACTCCGCCGAAGTCACTCGGATCATGGCAGACGAACTCACTTTTTTCGACTATTTCGTTATATTTGACAACCAAAAAATATGCCGCGCAAGCCGCGCCCGCCCGCAAGCTACCCCCCCAAATCGATGATCGATCCGCGGACTCTCCGTGCATGACCGCCACGGCAACCCCACCAAAATAAATTTATTCTAACTGCAGGTTTTTATGTTTGACATTCCTCCTTCACCCCGCTATAACACCCCCATGAGCAATCCCGCCTCCTCCCCCCTCCTGCGCGCCGCCACGATGGCGCGGCGACTGAGCGCCATCGCGCTCTGGTTCGCCGCGCTCTGCGCCCGGATTCTGCCCAGCGCGCGGCGCGAGATGGAGGCCGAGGTCTGGCGCTACATTGATCAGACGATGACCGCCTTTGCCGAACTCCTGGAGCGTCACGCCGCCGGCGAACTCGAGCCCGAGCCCGTACTGCGCCCGGCGCGCCACCGCCCGTCCCGCCCGAAATCCGCCACCCCGCGCGCCCCCCGCGCGGCATCCCCTCGCGCCAGCTCCCCCGCAGCCGCCCCCGCGCGCTTACTCAAGCCGCGCCCAAGCAGCAATCAAATCCCCGCCTCGCGCCCCCCAACGCCTCGCGCCCTCCAACGCCCCCCGATCCCCAAAAAAACCCCGATTCCCCTCCCCGCCTCATCACGCCCATTTTGTTACGTTTTAGCAACAAAACCAAACGGATAAAAGTTTTTTGCTTCTTTTTTTCAAAAAAGCAGCGCTTCCTTCACGGCAAATCAAAACTCACCACAATCGCCGCCGAGGCAATCACCGCGCTATCCCGCCCATCCTCATCCGGCACATCGAGCCCACCCTTGGTGACGGTCACCGTCACCTCCCCATAGGGCAAGGACGCCTTCACCCGCTCGGCGTCCACCTTGGCCGGGTCCTGCACCCCGATCGTCACCGCGACCTGCATTTTCTTGATGTCGAGCTTCAGCGCCCGGATGAACGACAGCGAGGAGTGATGCAGCGCGTCCTGCACCGCCCGCAGGGCTGCCTTTGTGTAATCCCCGCCGTGCAGATCATTGCCGGCGCCCATTTCGAGGATGATACGCTTGAGTGCCATGTCCCCGCCCCCTCAGACGTCAAGCCGCACGATGGCCGCCGCATGCGCCATCACGGTCGCCCCGGTGCCATCCTCGGTCGGAATTTCGAGCCCCCCTTCGACGCAGGTCACCGTGCCGGTGCCATGGGGCAGCACCGCCAGCACCTGCGCCTTGTCCACCAGCTCGGGGTGGGGAACGCCGATGGTGATGTCCACCCGCATCGCGTCGATATCCACCCCCAGCGCCCGCATGATGGTCAGCGAATTGTGCCACAGCGCGTCGCGCAGCGCCCGCACCGCCGCCTTGGTATAGTCTCGCCCGCGAATATCGGTGCCCAATCCGATCTCGAGCACCATGCGTTTGCCGTCCATCGACGTTCTCCCATCTGTTGCCCGCAT
>CAIWAJ010000777.1:0-7005 GCA_903910565.1 uncultured Rhodospirillales bacterium | reverse complement strand
GGTTCATGCCACTCTGATGAGGCCGACAGATTGGCCCGGAGCCACCAACTGGTGGTCAAATTAGGCCGCAGACTTTCGCAACAAGTCTAATGGGCGGGCAAAACGGGTAGGCGGGAAAAGCGTGGGCGGTAGCGTCGAGACTGGGTCGCCCCGCGGCGGCCGTGAAACCGAGACAGACCAGAAGGCGTGTAGCTCAATGGCAGAGCGCTGTCTTTACATGACAGAGGCTGGGGGTTCGACTCCTTCCGCGCCTATTCCCCCGCTCCCGCGCGGTGCCGGAATATGCTGACCCCCGTGATGTCGCTTGTGATAGTCTGCCTATGCCAGCGGGCCAGGCTGCCGGCTGGCGTGATCCAGCCTCGGCAGTTTGGCGTATAAGTGCGGGGTGAAACCAAAACGGTCATGAAATCCTTGTTGCGATATTATCGTCTTTCCCTGCCGTGGAACGCGCTGTCATGCGCCGCCTTCCTCGCTGCCGGCCTGCTGTCCGCCTGCTCGGATACGCCTGAGCCGGCCCCGGCCGCGGCCGTCCCGCCGCCAGTGGCCGTCGCCGCGCCCGCTCCGGCGCCTGCCGCCACGGCTATTCCGACGCCCCCGCCCCCGCCCCCGCCACCACCCGCTCCGGTGACCGCGGCGAACGCCACTCCGCCCGCCGATGCGGCCGCCCCCGAGGCCGCCTCCAGCGCACAATACGTTATCGGCGCCGGCGACCAGCTCGGCATCTCCGTCTACCGCGCGCCGGAACTCAGCGTGCCATCCATCCCGGTGCGGCCGGACGGGCGCATCTCCATGCCGCTGATCCCTGATATCGTCGCCTCCGGCAAGACGCCGACCCAGCTCGGCAAGGAACTGGAGGAGCGGCTCAAGGAATACGTGAAGGACCCGATCGTCACCGTCATGGTGTCCAACTTCATCGGCCCCTTCAGCCGTCAGGTGCGCGTCATCGGGGCGGCGACGGAGCCGATGGCCATCCCCTACCGGGACCATATGACAGTGCTTGACGTGATGATCTCCACCAAGGGCCTGACCAAGTTCGCCGCCGGCAACCGCGCCGTGATCGTGCGCACCGTCGGCGACAAGAAGGAGACCATCAAGGTCCGCCTCAATGACCTTCTGAAGGACGGCGACATCGAGCAGAACGTCGAGATGGTGCCGGGCGACACGCTGATCATTCCGGAAAGCTGGTTCTAAGGCCCCGCCCGATGGGTACGCTGGTCATCATCATCCGCCGCATGCTGATTGCCGCCTGGCGCTATCGCTGGGGCGCGGTCGCCGTGTCATGGCTGGTCAGCGGCGCCGGCTGGACCGGGGTCTACTTCATCCCCAACCAGTACGAAGCCAGCGCCCGCCTCTATGTCGATGCCGACGTGGTGCTGACCCCGCTGCTGCGCGGCCTGTCGATCGACAGTTCGCTGACCAGCCAGCTCGACGTGCTGCAACGCACCCTGCTATCGCGCCCCAATCTCGAGAAGCTGGTTTCCAACACCGATCTTGACCTGCAGATCACCGGCCCGGCCGACCTTGAAACCCTGGTCGCCAAGCTCGGCAGCGAAATCAAGATCACGCCGCAGACCCGCAACCTCTTCACCATAACCTACCGCAACCCCTCGCCGAAGCTCGCCTTCGACGTGGTGCAGACCATCCTGACCACCTTCATCGAGAGCAAGACCGGCAATAACCGCTCCGAGATGGAGAACGCCCAGCTCTTCCTGCAGCAGCAGATCGCCGGCTACGAGCAGCAGTTGCGCGCCGCCGAGCGCAAGCGCGCCGATTTCCGCGCCAAATACATCGACCTGCTCCCCCTCGGCGATACCGGCGCCAGCCGGCTCGACCAGGCGCAGGGCAATCTCCGCCAGCTCCAGGGCTCGCTCGCCGACCAGGTCGCCAAGCGCGACCTGCTGAACCGCGAGCTGACCTCCACGCCGCAGCTCATCGTCACCGAGACCGAGACCGCCCCGGCCCAGGCCACCGCCGTTCCCGGTGGCCCCGCCGGCCCCGCCGGCCCGCTCAAGGACCCCCGGGTCGAGGCGGCGCAGAACGAGCTGAACGATCTCAGGCTGCGTTACACCGACAACCACCCCGACGTGGTCTCCGCCAAGCGCCGGCTCGAAGGGCTCAAGGCGCAGGCCGAACAGACCGCCGCCGCGGCGAGCAAGACCGCCGAAACCGCCGCCGCCACCGCGAAAACCGATGCCGCGGCCGCGGCCAAGGCGGCCGAGAACCAGCCGGCCGTCCCGGCGAGGCCGGTCAAATCGCTGCCCAACCCCATCTATGAGCAGCTCAAGGTACGGCTCTATGAGGTGGAATCACTCATCGCCTCCTTGCAGCGCCAGATCGCCGATGCCACCCGCGAGCGCGACCGGCTGGAGGAAATGGCGCGCAGCGCGCCCGGCGTGCAGGCCGAGTTCCTCAACCTCAATCGCGACTACGACGTTCAGCGCAAGAACTATGACGAATTGCTGGCGCGGCGTGAGTCGATGCGCATCGCCACCGCCGCCGAGGCCGATGCCGACAAGATCAAGATCCAGGTGATCGACCCGCCGCAGGTGCCGCAAAACCCGGTGGCGCCGAAGCGCACCCTGCTGATTTCCACCGTCCTGGCCATCGGGCTGGCCGCCGGGGTCGCCATGTCGGTGCTCCTGGTCCAGTTCGACCAGTCTTTCCACACCATCGACGAATTGCGCGAGCTGGGCTTGCCGGTCGCCGGCGGCGTGTCGCTGCTCAATGTATCGGTGTCACGCGGGCGCCTCGCCTCGGTGATGATGTTCGCGATGTCCCTGCTGCTGCTCGGCGCCGTCTATGGCGGGCTGCTGTACCGGCTGATGCGGACAGGAGGATAAAGACGATGTCGGACGATCCGTCCCATCTGGTCGAGCGCGTCGCCTCCCGCCTGCGCGGTGTCGGCGGCCTCGCCGCCGTCGAGCCGGCCCCCGAGCGCGACATCCGCAACGTCGTCCGCCGCGATGCCGAACGGCGCCCCTTCATCCGCCGGCCCGCCGCCCCCACGGCCACGCCAGACGCCGGGGCCGATCCAGCCGAGGACAATGACGGCGCGGCGCGGCCCGACCCCGGCGAGCCGCGCGCATCCGGCCTCGACCCCGCCCCGCTCGAGGCGGACGGCCCCGCCCCGCCCCAGGACCCCACCGAGCCCCGCGCGGCAGATGCGGACGGCGAGCCGCACCCCAACGCAGTCACCGTCAGCCGCCGCGCGGTTCGCCAATCCGCTCGCCCCACCAGCAGCGACCCCAGCCGAGCCGTCAGTGAAGCCGCGCAGCGCGCCCAGGGCGGCAGCCTCACCGACCCCGCGGTGGCGCTGTCGATGCCGGAAACCACTGCCCAGCCGCCGCTCGACATGGCGGCGCTGGAGCGCGCCGGCCTGGTCGTCGGCCACAAGGTGCGCACCAGGATTTCCGAGGAATTCCGCATCACCGTCGGCCATATCCTGCGCTCGCTGCACACCAATTACAGCCCCGGCCGCGGCTCGCCCAACGTGTTGATGGTCACCTCCGCGCGCCCTGGCGAAGGCAAGAGCTTCTCCACCCTCAACCTCGCCGGCTCCATGGCCCAGCACACCCAGCGCGACGTGCTGCTGGTCGACGTCGACGCCAAACAGCGCTCGATCTCGGTCGAACTCGGCCTCGGTGACCGGCCCGGTCTGCTCGACATGAGCACCAACCCCTCGCTGCGCGTCGAGGACGTCATCGTACGCACCGCCATTCCACATCTCTCGGTGGTGCCGATCGGCTCCGGCCACACCATCGGCACCGAGCACACGCCGGCGCGGCCGATGGCGACCCTCATCGAGCGCATCGCCCGCCGCTTCCCCAACGCGATCGTGCTGCTCGACGCGCCGCCCTGCCTGTCGACCTCCGACCCCGCGACGCTGGCCCCCTATGTCGGCCAGATCGTCATGGTGGTGGAGGCGGAAAAGACCCAGCGCAATGAAATCATCGCCGCGCTCGATCTCATCAAGGCCTGCCCCGCCATCACCCTGATGCTCAACAAGATCAAGCTGACAACCAGCTACACCTTCGGAGCCTACCATTATTTCGGCACCTACAATTAGTGCCGCGCCGCGCCGCCGATCCGTGAAGCGGCGCTTCGCCGCCTGTGTCGTCGCGGCCGCCGGCTGCAGCAGCGCGCCCGTCCTGGCCCAGACCGCGGGGCAGGGCCTGATGCCGGCCTATGGCACCGATGTCCGCGTCGGCGACCTGCGCCAGCAATTCGCCCGCACCTTCGATACCAACCCGCCGACACCCACCGACCGGCAATGGACCTTATCGCCAGCCATCGATGTGACGCAGGCCTATGATTCAGGCGTTCAGCACGGCAGCAGTTACGGCCATGATTTCATCACCCGTATCACGCCGATCATCGCCGCCACCGCCCAGACCAACCGCCTGCAAGGCACGCTGAACTACAGTCCGCAATTCAGCATCTACGCCTATAACGGCAGCAACACCGGCATCGCCCATAACCTCAACGCCCAGGGTACCGCTACCCTGGTAGAAGACCTGCTGTTCGCCGATCTGCGTGGCTACGCCGCCACCCAGCCTTTGCTCGGCGGCCTCTCCAGCCAGAGCAGCGGACGCACCAATGACGTGCAGAGCGCCTCCTTCTCCGCCGGCCCCCGCCTGCAGAAGCGCTTCGGCGACACCGCCACCCTGCAGGCCGGTTACTCGCTCTCCCGAAACATGATGTCCTCCCTTGCCCCGCGCGGTAGCGCCCCGCTGGTCGCCGGCGTCAACAGCAACTACACCGCCAACAGCGAGAACGCCTCCGTCTCCACCGGCCCCGATTTCGGCCGCATCACCGCAAGCCTGGCCGCCATGGCGACCCAATATGTCGGCGCCGGCATCTACAAGGGCGCCTACAACGACAGCACCAGCCTCTCCGCCGGCTACGCCGTCACCCGCGCCATCGCCCTGACCAGCAGCGTCGGCCACGAAACCATCGTCTACGGCCCCGGCGGTCCCAGGACGATCGACGATATCACCTGGTCCGGCGGCCTCCGCCTCACCCCCAATGCCGACAGCACCATCAGCCTGAGCTACGGCCACCAGCAGGGCGGCACCTCCTTCGCCTTCGATGGCAGCTACGCCCCGCTCAGCCGCCTGCGCCTGCTCGCCCGCTATTCGCAGGGCATCGGCACCGGGCTGCAGAACCTGCAAGGTGCGCTCTCCGGCGCCGGCGTCGGCCCCGCCGGCATCGCGGTGGACCGCACCACCAACGCGCCGCTCAACCTCAATTCCCTGCTCGGCCAGCAGCCCGGCGTCTACCGCACCACCTCCGGCTCCATCACCGCCGCCCTCGAATTCGACCGTGACACCTACACGCTCGGCTTCGAAAGCACCGACCGCCAGCTGATCTCCTCGCCCTCGACCACCTCCGGCGGCATCGGCTCCAATGCCGGCATCACCAACTCGCTCGCCTGGCAGCACGCCTGGTCGGAGGCCCTCTCGAGCACCACCTCCGTGCAGTACGGCACCCGCAGCGTGCCCGGCGGAACCACCGGCTCGAACGGCGGCAGCAGCGAAACCGAGGCAGCCAACGCCGCCGTCACCTATGCGCTCTCGCCCACCCTGTCGACCAATGCGCTCATCTCGCACACCCAGACCAAGGGGAAGAGCTTCGGCACCGCGCCGGTTCGTGATATGGCCCTTGTCGGCATGCACAAGGCGTTCTGATCCGCGATGTACGAGAAGTTCTATGACTTCACAGCGATGCCGTTCCAGCTCACGCCGGACAGCCGCTTCTTCTTCGGCTCGAAGGGCCACAGCCGGGCCATCGCGCACCTGATCTACGGGCTTTCGCAGGGCGAAGGCTTCATCATCGTCACCGGCGAAGTCGGCGCCGGCAAAACCACCCTGGTCGAGCGCCTATGGTCCGAGCTCGATCGCGACACCTATACCCTCGCCCGCATCAACACCACCCAGGTCGCCGCCGAGGACCTGTTCCGCCTCACCATGTCCGCCTTCGGCATCACCACCCAGGGCGTCGACAAGGCCACCCTGATGCGCGAATTCCAGGACATGCTACGCGCCTACGCCGCCGGCGGCCGCCGCTGCCTGCTGGTGGTTGACGAGGCGCAAAACCTCTCTCTCCCGGCGCTGGAAGAGCTGCGCATGCTCTCCAACGTCACCATCGAGGGCGGCCACACCCCGCTACAAACCATCTTGCTCGGCCAGCCCCAGTTCCGCCGCAAGCTCGCCAGCCCCGATCTCGACCAGCTCCGCCAGCGCGTCCTCGCCTCCTACCACCTCGGCCCCCTCTCCGAGGAGGAAACCCGCGCCTACATCGAATACCGCCTCCACGCCGTCGGCTGGAACAACAACCCCAGCTTCACCGACAGCGCCTTCGCCGCCATCTACCGCTACACCGGCGGCGTCCCCCGCCGCGTCAACCGGCTCTGCTCGCGCGTCCTGCTCTACGGCGCGCTCGAGGAGGCCAACAGCATCACCGGCCCGATGGTCGACAACACCGCAGCCGAGCTGCAACGCGACCTCGAAGGCGGCACCCCCACGGCCGCCGCCGGCGCCGCCGATTTCCCCGCGGGGATGGCCAGCCTCGCCGACGCCCTCGGCGCCCCCGAACCCAGCCTCGAAACCGGCGACGGCTACACCCAGGACCGCCGCGCCGGTTACGGTGAACTCGTCCGCCGCATTCAGGCCCTCGAAGACACCGTCGCCCGCCGCGAGCGCGTGTTCCAACGCCTGATGGACATGTTCAGCGGCTTCAACGCGAGCCGCTCGTGATGCGGAGGGATGAAGGAAGCAAGCGCTTCTTTTTGAAAAAAGAAGCAAAAACTTTTCACTCCATGGCTCCACTCTCTCCCGGGAGAGCGCGAAGCCAGCGGATAAAAGTTTTTGGCTCTATTAGCGAATCATATGCGTAGTTCATATTAGGTTCAATCGTTTGGACGTATCGAGGATTGTGACGATGGACAGCGCGGAATTTCGCAAGTGGCTTGAGGCGATTGACGGTTTGTCTGAGCAGCAGCGAGCG
>CAIWAJ010000776.1:0-8202 GCA_903910565.1 uncultured Rhodospirillales bacterium | reverse complement strand
GCCGACCAGATCTCGTTCATCGCGTCGCGGTCGCGGATGTCCTTCACCCAGATCTGCGCCTGCAGGAGGCGGGTCTTGTCGGTGCCATGGGTCTCGAGGATCTCGTCGATCAGGTCGAGAACCTGCTTGGTCTGGCCCTTGACGTCCTGCGAGGTGTCCTTGGCGGTGCAGCCCTGAACGAACACAAAGCCATGATACTCAACGGCTTTGGACAGGATCTTGTTCGGTTCCGTGCGGATGATCTTGCTCATGTCGGCTCCCTTGCTCGGCGGTGATGGTGGGTTTGTAGGAGCGCCGCCCGGCGGCGGCAAGACTCAGGGTTGCTCGCCGTGGTCCTTGGCCTCACCGGTGAGCGTGCAGCCGCAGAGCGGGCAGAGCCGGGATTGCCCATCATCGGCGGCAAGCCCGCTGCATCGCGCCGCCCAGGACGCCCGCACCGCCGCGGGCGCCTCCTGGATCGTGAAGGCGCGGGCGGGCAAGGGGGCCATGACCAGGGCGAGCAAGGCGCGCCGGCGCATCAGCCAGCCACCCCGAACGGATCATCGACCGAGAGGGCAGGGGGGGTGAACCAATGGGCTCCGTCCTCGGCCATATAGATATGGTCCTCCAGCCGCACGCCGAATTCACCGTAGATGCAGATGGTCGGCTCGTTGGAGAAGCACATGCCGGGCGCCAGCGGCGTCATGTCGCCCTGCACGATGTAGGGTTCCTCATGCACGTCGAGCCCGAGGCCGTGGCCGGTGCGGTGCGGCAGGCCGGGGAGGCCGTAATCCCTGGCGAAGCCGGCGCCCTCGATCACCCGGCGCGCCGCCGCATCGAGCGACTCGCAGGGGGCGCCGAGTTTCGCCGCCTCGAACACCGCGAGCGTGGCGGCCTTCTCGACGTTCCATACCTCGCGCTGGCGGGCGGTGGGTTCGCCGAACACGTAGCTGCGCGTGACGTCGGACTGGTAGCCGTGCATGGTGGCGCCGATATCGACCAGCACCATGTCGCCGTCCTTCAGGGTCTGCGGGTAAGGCACCCCATGCGGATAGGCGGTGGGCTCGCCGAACAGCACGATGGAGAAGGACATCGCCCCGTCGAACCCCAGCGCCGCATGGGCCTTGGCGACGAAATCCGCGGTCTCGATGGTCGTGATGCCGGCGTGGAGGATGCGCGCGGTGGCCTTGTGCACCTCCAGCGTCTGCTCCATCGCGTGCTTGATCAGCGCGATCTCATTGGCCGATTTGCGCATCCGGCAGGCGGCGATCAGCGGGCCGGCGTTCTCGAAGCTGTAGGCATTGCCGGAGCGGCGCAGCCCGTCGAAGGTGAAGAATGGCGTCGCCGGGTCGATCGCGATGGTGCCGCTGCGATAGCCGAGCCCGGCAATGGTGTCGGTGATCAGCGCGGTGGGGGACTGGTGCTCGTGCCAGCAGCGCACTTCGCCATCCAGCACCAGCATCGTGCGCAGCTTGGCCTCCTCGAAGGCGGGTGAGATGTAGATCGGCGGCCCCTCGGCCGGGATCAGCACGCCGTGCAGCCGCTCGGAGCCGCGCAGGCGCAGGCCGGTGAAGTAGAAGGTGCTGGTGGAGGCATCGAGGTGCAGCGCCTGGATATTGGCGGCGCGCATGCCGGCCTGGAGCTGGGCGATGCGGGCGCGCAGCTCGTCCGGCCCGATCGGCGGGGGGCTCGGGATGCGGGCGGCGGCGAGGCGGGCGAGTTCGGCTTCCATGGTGGAGCCGCCGACACCGATGGTCATGCGGGTTTGTCCTTGGCGGTTGTGCGTTCGAGGAAACGGGTGAGCTGGGGCAGGCGGCGCATCGCCCAGAAGGTGCAGCCGGCGGCGATGCAACTGCCGAAGACGACGGGGGCCTGCAATCCCGCCACCTCCGTCAGTGCGCCGTAGAGCAGGGCGCCGATCGCCGGCGCGGCGCGGGTGATCATGCCCCACAGGCTCAGCACCCGGCCGAGAATGTGGGACGGCGTGCCGGATTGCAGCAGCGTCTGGGCGGAAATCCCGTGCATCGTGCCGGCCGCGCCGACCACCACCGCGCAGACCACGGCGAAGGGGAAGGAATGGGTCGCCACCATCAGCCCGGTGGAGCCGGCCATGGCCAGCCCCGCGAGAATCGCGTAGCGGGCCAGGCCCTGCAACCGTCCGCGCGCGGCGATATAGAGCCCGCCGACCATGGCCGAGAGCCCCATGGTGGTCGCCATCGTCGCCAACCCCTCCGGCCCCTTGCCCCACAGGCCGGCCACATAGGGCGACAGCATCTCCGGCACGCTGCGGGTGAGTATGCCCACCGCGGCGGCGTAGAGGAACAGCGGCCCCATGCCCGGGTGGCGGGCGACGTAGCGGATGCCGTCCAGCGCCTCGCGCAGCACCGAGCGCCCAGTCGGCGGATGGCCGCGCCTGGTCGCGGGGTCGAGCTTCAGCGACGGCATGGTCATCGAGGCGATGAGATAGCCGATGCAGTTGACCACCATGCCGGGCACCACGCCGCCCCAGGCCACCAGCAACCCGCCGATCCCCGGGCCGACGGAGCGGGCGATGTTATAGGTGAGCGAATTGAGCGCCACCGCCCCCGGCAGGTCCGCCCGGCTCACCATCCCCGGCACCAGGCTCTGCCGGGCGGGCTGTGCGAAGGACTGCGAAATCCCGAGCAGCACCTGGAGGATCGCCATGTATTCGACGCGGATCGTCCCGGTCAGCACCAGCACGATGAGGGTGGCGGCATGGGCGGCGGTGATCAACTGGGTGGCGATGGTCAGCCGCAATCGGTCCATCCGGTCCGAGAGCGCGCCGGCGAAGGGCGAGATGAACACCGAAGGCCCGAGATTGCAGAAGGCGAGAATGCCGACCCATAGCGCGGAATGCGTCAAGGTCCAGGCCAGCCAGTCGGTCGCGATCTGCTGCACCCACAACCCGGTCCAGGAAAGCGCGCTGCATCCGTAGAAAATCTGCGTGTTCCGCTGCGACAGAACGCTGCGGATCGCCGCGAGGCTAGCCACGGTGTGGCACGATCACTGCGGCGCCGCCGGCTGCGCGTTCACCCGGCGCATGCAGGAGTCGAGCAATTGCGAGCGCACGTAGCGGGCCTGCAAATCGGCGGTCGGGTCGCTCGCCGTAGTGCCGCCGAAGGGGGTGTCGCGCTGGCTCGAAACGTAGAGATCGGCGCGATAGACGTCGCCGGGATTGGCACGCGCGAAGGCTTCATCGGCGCGCTGACGGCAGGCCGCCTGCTGCGCCGCGGTGGCGCGGGTGGCCCGGTCCGGCGCGGCGCATCCGGTCAGCAGCAGACCGGCGACGACGATGGAGGCGAGGAAAGCAGGGGGGGTCATGCCGGGGCTCCGAGCAGAGTCTGGGTTGCGAGGCGAGCGCGGAGGCGGTCGGGATCGAACAGCGCATCGCGGGTCAGGGTGGCGTGAGCGGCGGCGGCAAGCAAGACGGGCGCAATATCGGCGCCGTCGCGGCGCAGGGTGACGAAGGGTGCGGTCCACGGCGTGGCCTCCCGCCCGGCGCCGGCGAGCAGCGCCACCAAGGCGAGCAGGCGCAGGCAGAGCGACATGCCATAGGCCGTGGCGATCGGGGCAACCAGATCGGCCGCCTCGGCCCAGCAGGCGGCGTCAGGGTCGGCAAGCGCGAGGTCGGTGGTGCTGCCATCCTCACGCATAACGCGGAACAGCCGCAGCCGGCCCCAGCGCTCCGCCAGCGCCGCGGCGCGCGCCCGCTGCCAGGCGGCATCGAGGTCGCGCGGGCGCACTGCCGGCAGCGCCTCGGGCGGCAGCGCGACCCGGTAGGTCAGCGTGCCGTCGGTGGCGAGGGCAACCTCGATGGATCTCGCGGGCGGGGTGGTCTCCATGGCGTGCAGGATGAACCCGTGACGGCCGGGACACCAGCGGTTTGCCCGCAGGCCCGCCGTGATGCCAAAGCGACTCGGCGGCTACTCGGCGGCGAGCCGGGCCTTGCCGCCGAGACTATCGAGATGCCGCAACTCGGCGTAGATCGAAGCCGTGCGGGTACTGGGCTCCAGGAGCGCCCATTGCTCGGCGGTATAGCGGCCCTGCGCGCGGGCGACCGCGATATCGAAGCGCGATAGCGGCGCATCGGGGCGTGGTGCGGCGGGCTGAATGTCGGGATGGCGTGGTTCGCTGGCCGTCGGCGCCGATTTCGCCGATTTGCGGTTGACTGGCATTTGGCCGTTCCTTGGATAGTAACGTGGCGGGAAGGCAGGGAGTCCTGATGTCTGGTTGACGAGGTGGTGGTGTGGGATCGAATGCGAGTGAAATGAGCGGCAGAAAGCAGATACCGAAACGTATGCGAGAACATTAAAACTTCTCAAGCCTTTTTTTAGGTAACGCAGACCCGCTTCCAAAGATGTGCGGAGATGGCAATGGCGAGGCAGATGCGCGCTGAGCAACAGAGCGCAACGAAAGAGAAATTGATCGCGGCGGCCTCGGAGGCGTTCGCGACCTATGGCTACACGGGGGCGAAGGTTGAACTCATCGCCGAGCGGGCGGGTTACTCGAAAGGCGCGTTCTATTCGAACTTCTCATCCAAGGAGGAGGTGGCGCTGCTGGTCCTGGAGCGGCTGCTGGCCGATGATGGATGGGGCGTAAGCGAGATCCTCCGTACGCATACGGCTGACACCGACACGTTATTCCGCCGTCTGGCGGAGGATTTTGCCGTCCGCCACGCCAATCAGCCCGTCCGCGCGCTACGGCTCGAACTGCTGATGCATGCCTGGCGGGACGCCAGGTTCCGCGTTGCGGCGGCCGAGCTGTACAAGCAGCGGCGCGCGCGATACGCGGAACTTGTCATCCTGGGGTTCAGCCTGATCGGCAAGCTCCCCGGGGATGATGCGATGGCGATCGCCGATACCCTCCTCGCGGTTGATCATGGACACTCCGCGCTCGTGCTGGCCGGCACCGAGCCGACGCGCATCGAGGAGGTGGTGCTGTTGTTGCTCCGCGGGCTGGCCTTCCGCTATCCGCCGGCGGTTTGAGCGAAATCACCCTTGCCCGATCACGAACCCCTGCGCTCATTCTTCGGCACAGCCATTGATGTAGCGGAGCGGGTGGAATGCGCGGATGGATCCTGGTGGCCGGGCTGGCGGTGATGTCGGGCTGCGGCGAAGAGCGCTCCACCTTTGTGGTGGTGGAGGCGAAAGACCCCGCCTTCACAGTCTTCACCCCCTCGCCACCCAATATGAGCGAGACACTGCTGCGCCGGATCGTCAGCGAAAGCGCGGAGCCCGGCAAGGCGCGGGTGATCCCGTGGGCGGATTTGCAAAGCGCGGCGCAGGAGGAGGCGGGCCGGGTGATCGAGCGGGCGGATTATCCGGGCACCCGCTATGGCGCCTCGATCGCATGCCTGATGCGCAAATCCCCGGGGCCGTGGGGGATCAGCTGGAACAGCGGGATCGCGTTCACCCGCAATGACTACGACTACGCGCGCAAAACCTATGAGCGGCGCGATCCGCCTGACCCACGCTCACCGATCACCCCGGCGTCCCATCTCGGCACGCTCGGCTGTCCCTGAGCAGGCTACTCGGCGGCCTGGGCGAAGGCCTGGACGAAGGGGCGCAAGCCGGGAACGCGGCGGGCCGGGAAGCAGATCGGCTCGTCGAGGCCTTCGAGAACGACATCGAGCATGGTCTCGATTCCGCGCACGCGAAGGGCTTCGGCCTCGATCAGGTCCGCCTCCGCGGTGAGGCCGGCGGCGCGGACATTCGGCACGACGGAGGCAAGGGCCTGGCTGGTGCGCATCAATGCAGCGCCCAGCCAGCGGCCGGCACGATGTCGCTCAGCTCGGGCTGGCGCTCGACATCCGGCCGGCGGATACCGCGCAGGACATTGCGTGGCGCACGGATTTCGTGCGCCATCTGGTCATCGCGGGCGCGGCGGACAAGAATGGTCTCGGCGATCAACTGGCGGCGCTGCTGGCGCAGTTCGGCGGAACGGGGGTTTGGCATGCGCAGTCTCCAACTCGCGTCGCGTCGGATGGTGGCGACGGATGAAATTTGCGCCATGCGATATCAAGGAACGGTCAAGATTTAACGACTGCATGACGCTATCCGGCGCGAGGGGGAAAACGCGATGGAGGACGAGAGGTTCGACCCGGTTGACATGATCCAGCGCCATCTGCGCCTGGCCCAGCGCATCGTGCTGTTCACCGGCGCAGGCGTTTCGACCGAATCCGGCATCCCGGATTTTCGCAGTCCGGGCGGCATATGGTCGCGCATGAAACCCATCGACTTCTCGGACTTCCTCCGCTCCGAGGAGAGCCGGCAAGAGGCATGGCGGCGCAAGTTCGCGACCGACCCGGTGATGCGGGCGGCCCGGCCGAATCGCGGCCATCTCGCGTGCGCGGCGCTGCTCGCCAGCGGGCGGGCAAGCAGCGTCATCACCCAGAACATCGATGGGCTGCACCAGGAGTCCGGCATTCCCGCCGAGCAGGTGATCGAGATTCACGGCAACGCGACCTATGCGCATTGCCTGTCCTGCAAGACACGCTACGAGCTCGACGCCATCAAGGAAGTGTTCGAGCGCGACGGCACGGCGCCGCGCTGTCGCTGGTGCGACGGCTTGGTGAAGACGGCGACGATCTCGTTCGGCCAGGCCATGCCGGTCGAGGCGATGCGGCGGGCGGAGGCGGAGGCGATGGATTGCGACTGCATGGTCGTGCTCGGCAGTTCGCTGGTGGTCTATCCGGCCGCCGGGCTGCCGATGCTGGCCAAGCGCAGCGGGGCGGATCTGCTGATCGTCAACCGCGAACCGACCGCGCTCGACGATATCGCCGACCTTGTCGTCAACGAGAGTATCGGCGACACCTTCGGGGCGGCCGTCGAGACGCTTTAGGCCCCTATATATGAGAGGAAACACAGCATGACCGAGACCAACAAGCGCCTGGAGCCCATCCCGCTGGAGGCGATGACGCCGGAGCAGCGCAAGGTGGCCGAAGCCATCATGTCCGGCCCGCGCAAGGGGCTGCGGGGGCCGTTCAACGTGTGGCTGCGTAGCCCGGAACTGGCGGACCGGTTGCAGAAGGTGGGCGAGTATCTGCGGTTCAACTCGTCGCTCGAAACCAGGCTCAACGAAATGGCGATCCTGATGACGGCGGCGCATTGGCAAAGCCCCTTCGAGTGGTACGCACACGCCCCCTTGGCGATCAAAGGCGGTTTGGCACCGGAGACCGCGGCGGCGATTGCGCGGGGCGAGCGGCCGAGCACCATGCGGGACGACGAGGCGGTGATATGGGCGTTTTGCAGCGAGTTGCGGGAGAAGCGGACGGTCAGCGATGCGACCTTCGCGGCGGCGATCGCGCTGTGGGGCGAGCGCGGGGTGGCCGATCTGATCGCGGTCAACGGCTACTACGACACGGTCTCGATGACGCTGAACGTCGGCGAGGTGCTTCCCCCCGCCGACGCGGATGTGCCGATCCGCCCGCCCGTGAAGTAGCACAGGAGAGACGCCATGATCCGCATCGCGACCGCCGGGTTCATGCACGAGTCGAATACGTTCTCGATCGTGCCGGCCAGTCTGGACAAGTTCCGCCGCACCGGGTTCCTCGATGGGCCGGCGATCCGGGCGGAATACGCGACCTCGCGCACCACCTTGGCCGGCTTCCTCGCCGCGGGGGATGAGGACCCCGAGGTGGAGGTGGTTCCCCTCTTCTATACGCGGCTCACGCCGATGGGGGCGATCACCGGGGAGGCGATGCTGACCATCATGGAGCACGCGCTGGCGGCCATCCGGGACAACGGGCCGTGGGACGCGGTCCTGCTGCCTCAGCATGGGGCGGCGGTTTCCGTGCCGTATCCGGACGCCGACGGGGAGTTCATTCGTCGGGTGCGGGAACTCGTCGGGCCCGGCGTGCCGATCGGGGTGGCGCTCGATATGCACGCCAATGTCTCGGCGCAGATGATCGAGAACGCGGATATTACCACCGTTTACCAGACCACCCCGCACATCGACGCCTATGAGCAGGCGTTGCTCTGCGCGCGGCTGATCGTGCGGATGGTGCGCGGGGAAATCCGGCCGACCACGGCGCTCGAGATGCCGCCCTTGAGCGTCAATATCCTCAACCATGGCACGTCGGACGAGCCGATGGCCGGGTTGCTTCGGCTGGCCGATGAACAGCGGCTTCGGCCTGGGGTGCTGAGCGTCAGCGTGGTGGAGGGGTATTCCTACGCTGATGTGGTGGAGACCGGCATGTCCTTC
>CAIWAJ010000775.1:0-3957 GCA_903910565.1 uncultured Rhodospirillales bacterium | reverse complement strand
TCGCAATCCCACCGCGAAAGCCGCGAAATCTGGGGGTTGCGCGATTCCGTCGCCCAGTTCGGCCAAAGCTTTGACCCACAGGCAGGGTTTGACGTCTCACTGCCGATCGGGCGGATGCAGGAGTTCATCGAGGACTGCAAGGCGGCGCTGCGTGCCCGCTACGCCCCCGTCCGCTCGCTGTGGTTCGGCCATATCGCCGATTCCAACCTGCATCTCCTGGTCAAGATCGAGCCGGACGGGCCGGGCAAGAAGGAGATCGACGCCATCGTCTATGACCGGGTGCGCGCCTTCGGCGGCTCGGTTTCGGCCGAGCACGGCATCGGCCTGCTGAAGCGCGCTTTTCTCGGCTACTCCCGCAGCGCCGAGGAGGTGGCGGTGATGCGGCGCATCAAGGCGGCGCTCGATCCGCTGGGGATCATGAACCCTGGCAAGGTTTTCTGAAGGCGAAGAAAGCAAGTGCTTCTTTTTGAAAAAAGAAGCGAAAACTTTCCATCCGTTTGGTTCGGAGTCGGCCGGGCCGGCTCCGGCGCAAACGGATAAAAGTTTTTTGGTTCTTTTTTTCAAAAAAAGAACCGCTTCCCTGCCTTACTTCGCCCCGCACTCCGCTATGCGCTTGATTCAGGTCAACGCTTCGCGTCATACCGGCATGGCTTAAGCAACGGGCGGGCCGGTCGGGCGATCGGGGGGCGGCGCGCAGGCATGGTTCAGGGAGAATAATATGAGCAGGGTAGCCCTCGTCACTGGCGGCACGCGCGGCATCGGCGCGGAAATCAGCCGTGAACTCAAGGAGGCCGGCCGCATCGTGGTCGCCAACTACGCGTCCAACGACGCGGCGGCCGAAGCCTTCGCGGCCGAGACCGGTATCAAGGTGATCAAGTTCGATGTTGGCAGTTACGAGGCCTGCACGGCGGCGGTGGACAAGATCCACGCCGAGGTCGGCAAGATCGAGATCCTGGTCAACAACGCCGGCATCACCCGCGATGCCACCATGTCCCGACTCAACCGGGACATGTGGGACCAGGTGATCGACACCAATCTCGGCTCCTGCTTCAACCTCTCGAAGCTGGTGTGGGATGACATGCGCGCGGCGAAATTCGGCCGCATCGTCAATATCGGTTCGATCAACGGCCAGGCCGGCCAGTATGGCCAAGTGAACTACGCCGCCGCCAAATCCGGCATCCATGGTTTCACCAAGGCGCTCGCCCAGGAAGGCGCCCGCTTCGGCATCACCGTGAACGCCATCGCGCCGGGCTATGTGGATACCGAGATGGTGCGCGCCGTGCCGCCTGATGTGTTGGAGAAGATCGTCGCCCGCATTCCGATGGGCCGGCTCGGCCGCGCCTCGGACATCGCGCGCGGCGTCGCCTTCCTGACCGCCGATAACGGCGACTTCATCACCGGCTCCACGCTGTCGATCAACGGCGGCCAGCACATGTATTGATGCCGGCGACGGTAAATCGACCGGTAGAGGTAACATGACTGTACATCAGGCGCGGCTGGGCTTGTCCTGGCCGCGCCTGACTGTTATCAAATCGCGATGAACGACGTTTTCGCCATCGGTTCTGAGGCGACTGCAGGCCGGAGCAAGGGCTCCGCGCCGCTGATTGCGTCGATCGCGCTGGCAACGCTCCCTCTCGTGGTAATGAGCGCGGCGCTGCTGTTCCTCGCCAGGCATGTGGCCGACCCGGTTCTGACGATGGCGCTCGACTTGTTCGCCGCCGCCGGCGTGGCGGCCGCCGGGCTGGCCGGATTGACGACGAAGCTCATCGCCGGCCGCCCCGAGGTGATTAGCGAGGAACCGCTGCACCTCGACCCCGCGGCCGCGCTCGATCAGGACATCGGCGTGGCGCTGTTCGATGGCCGGTCGGAGGCGAGTGACCCGGCCCGGGTGGTGATCAACCGCGTTTCGGCCAATTTCCGCCGCGTCGTCGGGCTCAGCGATGATACCCGGGTGGGGCTCGATGCCTATCTCGCCCGTGTCCATCCCGACGATCTGCCCTGGGTCGCCGCCGAGGCCGGGCGGGTGACCCGCGAGGGTGGCACTTTCGATATGGAGCATCGCATGGTCGATGCCAGCGGCGCGCTGCGCTGGATGGCCGCGCGCGGCTCGGTGACGGCGATGCCCGATGGCGGGCGGCGCATGCTCGGCCTGGTCGCCGACGTCTCGGCCCGCAAGGCGGCCGAACTGCGCCTCTCCGACAGCGAAACCAGGCTCCGCCTCGCGGTCGATGCCGCCGAGCTTGGCACATGGGACGCCGACATCACCACGGGCCGTGCCACCTGGTCCCCCCGCATGCTTGCGCTGCATGGGCTCGACCCGGACGGCGACACCCCCGAGTATTCCGACCGCACGCGCTTCATCCACCCGGAGGACCGCCCGGCGGTGGAGGCGATGCGGGCGGAGATCTGGCAGGGGCATGATCCGGTTGAATACGCCTACCGGGTGCAGGGCCCCGACGGCGTGCTGCGCCATCTCCGCGGCGTTGGACGGCGGGTGTATGACACGGCGGTCGGCGTCAACCGCGTCGCCGGCATCGTCAGTGACGAAACCGCGCGGGTCGTCGCCGCCGAGGAACTCGCCGACAGCGAGGCGCGAGCCCGCTTTGCCGCCGAGGCGGCCGGGCTCGGGGTTTTCGCGGTCGATACCCGCACCGGCAAGGCCACCTGGTCGGAGCGGATGTGGGAGATCTACGGGCTCGACCGCGGCTTCGTGCCCACCACGGCCGACGCGTTTTTCGACCGCTTCATTCATCCCGAGGACCGCGCGGCGGTGGCCGGTGCGTGGCATGGCGTGCGGCCCGGCGCGAAAACCAAAATCATCAAGGGCGAATTCCGCGCCATTCGCGCCGATGGGGCGGTGGTGCAGATCCAGGGCAGCTTCATCATCCCCGCGATCACCGATCGCAACGCGCACTTCGTCTACGGCTTCCACCAGGACGTCACCGAAACCCGCGCGCTGCGGGCCCGGGCGATCATCTCCGGCAATCTCGCGACCCTCGGCCAACTCGCGGCCGGCATCGCCCATGAGATCGGCCAGCCCTTGCAAGTGATCACTCTGGCCTCCTCCTTCGCGGCGCATCATTTGCAGCGTCTGGTGGCGGACCCCGCCAGCGGCGAGAGCGTGGAGAAGGCGGCGGCGCAGATCGAGCGGATCGAGGAGCAGGTGGAGCGGGCGAGTGCGATCATCGCCCATCTCCTCGCCTTCAGCCGCGGCGAGAGCAGCGAGGGCAGCACCACACTCGCATCCGCGGTCCAGGGCGCGCTCAACCTGGTGCGTGGCGCCTTGCATTCGGCCGGCATCGAGATCGTGGTGGAGGTTCCCGCGGATCTCCCGCGCGTTCGCGGCGGGCCGGTGGAGCTGGAGCAGGTGCTGGTCAACCTGTTCTTCAACGCGCGCGACGCCATGGCCGGCCGCGCGGAACGGCGCCTCATCATCCGCGGCCGAGCGGAGCGGCGTGGCGTGGTGCTCGAGGTGGAGGATACCGGCGGTGGCATTCCGCACGGGTTGCTAAGCCGGGTGTTCGACCCGTTCTTCACCACCAAGCCGGTCGGCAAGGGTACTGGCCTGGGTCTGTCGATCTGCCGCACCACGATGGAATCCTGCGGTGGCAGCATCGAGGCCGCCAACACCGATCAGGGCGCGCGCTTCACGCTCCGCCTGGCCCCGGCGGGCTGATCGGGTTCAGTGCGCCTCGGCCCAGCTGCGGCCGATCCCGGTTTCCACCACCAGCGGCACCGAAAGCGTGGCCGAAGTCTCCATCACGCCCTTCACGAGAACCGCCAGCGCGGCGGCCTCATCCTCCGGCGCCTCGAACAGCAATTCGTCGTGCACCTGGAGCAGCATGCGCGAGCGCAGCCCCGCCGCAGCCAGCGCGGCCGGCAGCTTCACCATCGCGCGCTTGATGATGTCGGCAGCGCCACCCTGCAACGGCGCGTTGATCGCCTGGCGCTCGGCAT
>CAIWAJ010000774.1:0-6203 GCA_903910565.1 uncultured Rhodospirillales bacterium | reverse complement strand
CTCCCTTTCATGAAAACGATCGTCATCGCGAATCAAAAGGGCGGCTCCGGGAAATCCACCGTCGCCGTGCATCTTGCCGCTGCCGCCGAGCACGCCGGCGACGGCCCGATTGTGATCTCGGATACCGACCCCCAAGGCTCGGCGTCTGACTGGTTCAATCAGCGGAAGAAATCCGGCATCACCACGCCGCTCTATTCGGTGCTCTCGCTTTCAGACTTGCCGGCGAAAGTTCGGGCACTCAGCGACGCCGGCGCGTCCTATCTGTTCATCGACACCGCGCCCTCGATCGGCGCCGTCAACGCTGACCTGTTCGCGCTTGCCGACCTGATCCTCATCCCGCTGAACCCGACACCGGCCGACCTGCGCGCCCTGATGAAGGGGCTGCCCCTGGTGCGTCAGTCCGGTAAGCCGTTCCAGTTCATCCTCACCCGCGTCCGCCCCAATCTGCGGAACAACGACGGCACCGCCGTTGCCCTCGATGCGCTTGGCCTGGTGCTGGCGACACGGATGCACGAACGCGTCATCTACGCCGAGACCTTCGCCCACGGCAAAACTGCGCTCGAGACCGACCCGAAAGGCATTGCCGCCCAGGAGATCGCCGCGCTTTGGGCGGAAACCAAGCAAAAGATAGAAAGTAAGAATTCATGAAAGGGAGAATTCAGCCATGAGCAAGAGACCAGCTATCGATCTGGCAGCCCTCACATCCGAAGCCGCCGCGCCGATGACCGAAGCGGCACAGCGCGCCGTGCGTCCGGCGTTGACGGTCGCGGTGCGCCAGCCCGTGCGGCCGAAAGAAACCGCGACCAAGACCGCCGACCTCGAACCGCTCGCGTTCAAGGTGCCGCCGGCATTCCGCAAACGGTTTCGCCAGCACGCCGCCAATTTCGACCTCAAGCTCAACGAGCTGTTGTTCGAAGCGCTCGACGCCTGGGAAGCCAAGCGCGGCATCAAGCGCTAAAGTCTGACGCGCCGAAGCCGGGGTGGGGCAGGGGGCGCCTGCCGGTTTTCGGCCGCATCCGGCAAGAAAGCGAGAATTCTCCCTTTCATGAATTCTCTCTTTCCGCTTGTGCCATCCGAATCATGATACCTAATTCCGGCGCGCGGAAGGTCACGCAGATCAGGCGTTCCGCCAGCCCGGAACCGAAACTTCCACAACCGGAATTTCGGAGAAAATACCAGGGATTCAGGAGCTAAGCGCGACTCGCTCATAAGAATCGGTAGACACGGCCGCAATTGCATCCGAAAGTTGAGTCTCTAGAGACCGATTCGGAGTCGCTGATGCCCAGAGCCGCCATCTTGGACGATAAAAACTCCCGCTACCGCCAGCGCTTGCGCCAGGCCGGCGAGCGCGAAGTGCTGTTCCAATTGCCAGGCGAAATGCTCGACATCATCGACGACATCAAGAAACGCCAGAAGCTGCGCAGCCGCAGTCTGGCGCTGTTGCAACTGATCGAACGGGGGAAAGAAGCAGCCCAGTAGATCGTCAGAAATGCAAAAGCCCGCCTTGCCGGGCGGGCTTTTGTGAAATTCGTGACGGGCCTTACGGCTTCGTTGAGGAACACACTTACAACCTCAACCTAGCCCGAAGACGCCGATCCTGCAAGTGGAAATTGCCGTTTCCGCCAAAGGGAGAGGTTTGCCCGTCGCGATCCAACCGAGAAGGAGGATCACGATGCAGACCGAACACGCCCACGAGGCGCAAAACCGCAGCTCGGCCCGTGGGCCGAGCGGACTACGCCGCCTGTCGCTCGCCATGCTGGCGACCGGCAAACTAGCCGAGGATTTCAAGGGCACGCCGGAAGGGCAGGGAGCCACCCGGCCGGGTCAGGTGCTCGCCGCCTTCAAAGGTGCGGCGCCGCATCTCGGCTTCTCGCCCCGCGTCGTGCATGCGATCGATTGGCTGTTCGCCTTCACCCAGCCGCAGGATTGGGCCGAAGGTAGCCGTCCGGTCGTCTGGCCGTCCGCTGCCTTGCAGCGTGACGCGCTTGGCCTTGGCGTCACCCAGGTCAAAACACTGAATCGCTGTCTGGTCGAGCTTGGCCTCCTGACCATGAAGGACAGCCCGAACGGCAAGCGTTACGGCAAGCGCGACAGGCAGGGGCGTCTCGTCGAAGCCTACGGCTTCGATCTGTCGCCACTGTTCGCCCGCATGGCGGAATTCCACGCCATAGCCGAGCAGGGCAGGGCGCTCCGTGAACGCATGCGGCTCTTGCGCCGGCGCACCACAATTGCCCGCAACGGCCTCTTGCAGATACTTGAGACCGCCGCCGAGCTGGGCTTTGCCGATGCGACCTGGCAGAGGCTTGAGATCGAGGGCAGGGCACTGGCGCGCTCGCTGCGATCGGTCGAACGTGAGGATGAAATGGCGATCGGGGTTGCAAGCCTCGAACGGCGGCAGCTTGAAGCCCGCGAACGGCTCGAAAAGCTGCTGGCCGAGATGACTCCGTCAGCATCAGAAGCAGTGGATACTGACCCCAAGCGGCCGGAAAATCGACCCCACCAATACAGCTACAAACCAAACCCTTATCCTCAAGAGGATACCGTAATTGCTTCCAAGGGAAGTAAGTGGTCGGCGGCAAGTCCGGTGACCCAACCGGAACCGGGGCCGTGGCCGAGAGACCGGCAAAAGAATTCTGCGCCGCCGCCCGACCGCACCGACAGCGGCTCGGTCCTGAAAATCAACACCGAGGAACTCATCCAGCTCGCGCCGCGGTTAAAGCCCTATCTGCGGACCTCCGCCCCGGCCTGGCCTGATATCATCGAGGCCGCGGATTGGCTGCGCCATGATCTTGGCGTCTCGAAACCGCTGTGGGGCGAGGCCTGCATCGCCATGGGCCGCGAAAAGGCGGCGATCGCGCTCGCCATCGTCTCGGCAAGGCCGCCGGAATATTTCACCGCCACGCCCGGCGGTTATTTCCACGGCATGGTGAACCGCGCCAAAGCGGGGCAACTCAACCTCGACCGCACGATCTGGGGCCTTCGCGAGGGTCCGCGCCGCCAGACTGGCCAGACCTCGGGCCGCAATCAGGGAAAGGGAAAATTCATGAATTAGTGTTTTCATGAATTCTTGATCGAGAGACGCCCATGACCGCCCATCTCGCGAAAATCGCGCCGCCGATCCGGATTATTTTCCGTGAAACGCTGCGCGAGATTGCCTGTCCCGCCCCGGTTCTCAATCCGGCGCGCGTCCGGTTCATCCAGTCGGCCGCGTTCACGCGCTGCGATGCCTGGATGCGTCTGCGCTATGATTTCATGCGGGATCATGAGGGCCTGTGCCGGTGCTGTGGACGGGGTGCTGCCGACGGAAACCGGATCAATGTCGATCATGTTCTGCCGCGCCGAACCCACCCGCAGCTCGCGCTTGCCTACGGCAATCTTCAGATTCTGTGCAGCGCCTGCAATCGCGGCAAGGGCAACCGCGATCGGACCGACTGGCGGTTCCGACCGTCGGTCAGGTCCGCGCCGCCGCTCTGCGGGGCCTGCAATCTGCCGATGATCGGCCGCAGCGGTCCGCGCGGAACTTTCTGGGGATGCGTGCGGTTTCCGAGATGCCGCGCGACACGGCCGGCTGACGAACGCGCGCCAAATAACCGGCGTCCCCGCCGCGTCAGCGGTAAGCGTCCGCGGCGCCAGATGTCTGGCGCGCGGTGATATCGGCGACCAGATGCCGCAGTTTCTGATCGGGCAGCGGGCAGGGCAGGGGAGACGGCACCGTCAGCTGCGACATGCCGAGGACCGAGGCCAGTAATTGCCTATCGGGCGGACGCTTCAGATTGTGATCCAGAATATGGGCAAGCTCGGTCCCGAAAGACGGGTTCAAAGCCATGTGCGCACGGAGCACCGCGCCGAGCACGATATTGGCGCGGGTGTCGCGCTTGCGGGCAGCGATTTTGTCGCGAGGATCAAGGGCCGCGATCCGGGCTTCGACCTGGCGTTTTCGCCGTTCGAGCCGCTTGCGCCGCTCTTCCAGTTCAGCCTTGCGTTCGTCTGTTGAGCGCCATTTTCTGCGCGATCTGGCGGCAGATGTTAAAGGCGCATTAACCTTTGTCTGTTCCATAATCAAAATCTCTTGTTGCAAAATCTCCTTTAAAAACCCCACTAAAACAACATCCTATCATGGACCGGTTAAGAAATCGCGAAGTGCGCGCTTATACGTTGCGGGGCAACGTGCGCGGCAAAGGCTCCGCCTCTGCACACCGGCATGGACTTTCGCGTCCCTGCACCCACGACGAAGGGCGTTCCTGCCCCTCGACCCTGACCATATCCATGGAGGCCAACCCGACGCGGATTGGATGCCCGATCAGGGGCGCCATCGCGATGCTGACGCGGCCTTCGGCCACGTTCGCTGCGATCCCCCGATACCCCCAGGGTCAGAGCCTTCGTGCCCCGACACCCACGAGACGCCTTTCGCCGCGTCACCACGAGCCGAGACGCTGTCCCGGCGCCCAGGCAGGAACTTTTGCGTCCCTGCACCCACAACGAAGGGCCTATCTGCCCCTCGACCCCGACCATAGCCATGGAGGCCAACCCTCGGCGGATTGGATGCGCCGCAAAGCAGGGCAGGGGGGAGGGTAGCGGCGTGGCGATCTATCACCTCTCGGCGAAGATCGTGAAACGCTCGGACGGCCGCAGCGCCACGGCCGCCGCCGCGTATCGCGCCGGCACCAGCATCCCCGATGAACGCACCGGGCTGGTGTTCGACTACACCCGCCGGCGGGGCGTCATCTACGCGGAAATTCTGGCACCGCCCGACGCGCCCGCCCCGCTGCTCAACCGCGCTCTCCTGTGGAACACCGTCGAGGCGGTCGAACGGCGCCGCGATGCCCAGGTCGCGCGTGAGATTGAACTCGCACTGCCGCACGAGATCACCCCACGCGCGCAACTCGATCTGGTGCGCGGCTTCGTGCAGCGAGAATTCGTGGCGCGCGGGATGATCGCCGATCTGTGCGTGCATCGCGCCGATCACCGCGGCGATCCGCGCAACCGCCACGCCCATGTCATGCTGACATTGCGTCCGCTTGCCGGCCACAGCTTCGGTCCTAAGGCGCGCGACTGGAACGAGACCGAACTGCTCGAGCATTGGCGCGAAGCCTGGGCCGATGCCGTCAACCAGGCACTTGCCCGTCATGGCCATGCAGCCCGTGTCGATCATCGCTCATATGCCGATCAAGGCCTCGCGCTCGAAGCCGAGCCGAAGATAGGACCGGTCGCCACAGAAATGGAGCGGCGGGGCAGGCGTTCGCACGCCGGCGATGACCGTCGCGCTGTGCAGGCGCGCAACCGTCGTCGCCGCAAGGCCGCCGCGACACTTGCCAAAATCAACGTCGAGCTTGATGCGATCGATGCGGTCTGTTCAGCAGTGGCGACCGCAGCTTTGTCGGGCACATCGGGCGCGCCGGTGCCGTTCACGCCGCAATCTTCCGCTGGCGATGAGCCAATCCCGCCGCGTCCTCAGCGCAGTGTCTTCCGTCGTCCGGCCGCCTGGACCCGGTATCTGTTCGCGATGTGGACGCTTGTGGCGCACACCGTGACATCACCATTCCGAAGGGTTGCCTCTCTGGTGACGCGGCGCAAACGCAGCGGTCCGAACCCCTGACATCTGTGATGCACCGCCTGGATTGATGAACGACAGGGCGAGGGGTTGAAACAGCCCAAAGCGCTTCTCCTCCGCTGGACCGCCAGTGACCTCGAAAGCGCGAACCCTGCGCCCGTCCGTGTTGGCCGCAACATCTTTTTTCCCCGCCGCAAGCGGCTCCTCGCGCAACAAAAAAGACCGCCTTCGGCTTGTTGCAGCCGCCCCGTTTCCGAGCGCGATCGGGCCGCATCGAGGCCCCATTCCGGCGGTCTCAAAGCGAAGGAGAATACCCATGAGCAGCAAGCCAACCCACATCGCCTATGTCGTCACCGAACCCAAGGAGGGCAGTGATCGCAAGTCTCAGTGGCATCCGGTCGGCGCGGTCTGGCCGCACAAGAACGGCAAGGGCTTCGACCTGGTGATCCCGCAAGGGATCAGCGTCAGCGGTCGCATCGTCTGCACCGAACCGAAAGATGCCGCCCAGGCCGACTGACACGACACCCCGCCGGGTTTTCCGGCGGGGTTTTTTCATCCCTCACACCAGGAGATTTAAGCATGACCTATCACTACACCAAACTTGACGACGCTGAAGGCATCGACGGCGGCCCACGCTACGAGATCGACGATG
>CAIWAJ010000773.1:0-2041 GCA_903910565.1 uncultured Rhodospirillales bacterium | reverse complement strand
GGCCGTACTACGTGACGGACCTGGTGCAGCTGCTCGGCCCGGTCGCCCGCGTGGCCGCCACCACCTGCATCGGCAACCCCGTGCGCACCATCACCAGCCAGCCGCGCGCGGGCGAGACCATCGATGTGGATATCGAGACCACCGCCACCGCGCTGCTCGAATTCGTCTCCGGCGCCACCATCACGCTGGCGGCCTCGTGGGACGTGTGGAAGAACAAGCGCCTCCCCTTCGAGCTCTACGGCGTCGACGGCTCGCTGATCGTGCCCGATCCCAACTTCTTCGGCGGCACAATTGAGATTTCCGACAAGGGCGGTGACTGGACCCCGGTCGACATCTCCGCCCACCCCTTCCACACCCCCAACCGCACCATGCGAGACGGCCGCGAAGTGGCGGATTACCGCATCATCGGCCTGCTCGACATGGCAGCCGCCATCCAGCAAGGTCGGCCGCATCGCGCCTCGGGCGAGCTGACCACCCATGTGCTGGAAGTGCTGGAGGCCGTGGGCACCGCCGGCGCCGAGAAGCGCTGGGTCGATCTCACCACCACCTGCGAGCGGCCGGCGCCGGTGCCGCAGGGCGCGGGCGAGGAGGTCTTCCTCGCATGAGCAAGGGCATGGTCAAGGGCCCCGGCATTTTCCTCGCCCAGTTCGCCGGCGACGAGGCGCCCTTCAACACCCTGGCCGGCATGGCGGAATGGGCGGCCGATCTCGGCTATACCGGCATCCAGATCCCCTCCTGGGACGGCAGGCTGTTCGACCTCGCCAAGGCCGCGGAAAGCCAGACCTACTGCGACGAGATCAAGGGCACGCTCGCCGAATTCGATCTCGAGGTGACCGAGCTGTCCACCCATCTCCAGGGCCAGCTCGTCGCGGTGCATCCGGCCTATGACGCCGCGTTCGACGGGTTCGCCCCCGAGAGCGTGCGCGGCAAGCCGGCGGCGCGGCAGGAATGGGCGGTCAACCAGCTGCTCTCCGCCGCTCGCGCCTCGGAGCGCCTTGGCCTCAAGGCCCATGCCAGTTTCTCCGGCGCGCTGGCCTGGCCCTACGTCTACCCCTGGCCACAGCGCCCGGCCGGGCTGATCGAGACCGCGTTCGACGAGCTGGCCAAGCGCTGGCTGCCGATCCTCAACGCCTTCGACAGCCATGGCGTGGACGTCTGCTACGAAATCCACCCGGGCGAGGACCTGCACGACGGCATCAGCTACGAGATGTTCCTGGAGCGCGTCGGCAACCACCCCCGCGCCCGCATCCTCTACGACCCCAGCCATTTCGTGCTGCAACAGCTCGACTACCTCGCCTTCATCGACATCTATCACCAGCGCATCGGCGCCTTCCACGCCAAGGACGCCGAGTTCAACCCGACCGGCAAGCAAGGTGTCTATGGCGGCTTCCAGTCCTGGACCGACCGCGCCGGCCGCTTCCGCTCGCTGGGCGACGGGCAGGTGCAGTTCGCGCCAATCTTCTCCAAGCTCGCCCAGTACGGCTACGACGGCTGGGCGGTGCTGGAGTGGGAATGCTGTCTGAAATCGCCCGAAGCCGGCGCCCGCGAAGGCGCCGAATTCATCGCCGCGCATATCATCCCCGTCACCGACAAGGCGTTCGATGATTTCGCGGCTGCGGGGACGGATGAGGCGGCTAATCGGCGGATGTTGGGGCTTACGTAAGGAAGGAAGCGTGTTCTTTTTTGAAAAAAAGAACCAAAAAACTTTTATCCGTTGGCTGTAAGGCCATTCGGCGAGAGGGCAGGCGAAGCCAATATTTTATAGCTTCGCGCACCTCCCTTGCCGGCAACTCGCAGGCCCAAACGGATAAAAGTCTTTTTGCTTCTTTTTCTTCAGAAAAAGAAGACTTCCTTGAATCAGGGAATCAAAAATGACTATAGGCGCAGTCAACGACGGCGGCACCGCGCGGCGGTTGCGGCTTGGGATGGTCGGCGGGGGTGAGGGGGCTTTCATCGGCGCCGTGCATCGCATCGCTGCAAGGCTGGATGACGAGTGGGAGTTGGTGGCGGGTGCGCTGTCGTCGGAGCCCGAGCGTGCCCG
>CAIWAJ010000772.1:0-2847 GCA_903910565.1 uncultured Rhodospirillales bacterium | reverse complement strand
CGGCGACAGCGACTGGAACCATCGCGGCCGGGCGCACGCCATCGGCTACATGCAGGGCCTGCTGCGGATGATGGACTTCCGGGGCGCCTGAGGGAGCAAGCACCATGAACCACCCCAACCGCGTGAAGGCCGCCGCCGGCGCCGGGCGCAAGGCGTACGGCTACTACCTCTCCTTCCCCTCCCCATGGGTGATCGAGATCCTCGGCAAGCTCGATTTCGACTTCGTGTTTCTCGATGGCGAGCACGGGCCGTTCGATCTGGAGCGGCTGGAGGAGCTGTGCCGCACCGCCGAGCTCTACCGGGTCACCACCGTGGCGCGGGTGCCGGATATCGGCGCCTCCACCATCCTGCGCTACCTCGATCGCGGGGTGATGGGCATCCTCGGCCCGCACGTCTCCAGCGCCGACGACGCACGGCAACTGGTGCGGGCCTGCCGCTTCGCGCCGGAGGGCATGCGCTCCTTCGGCGGCAATCGCGGCACCGCCTATAACGCGCTCATCCCCGACAAATCAGCCTTCCTGCGCGAGGCCAACGCCCAGATGCTGGTGATCGCCCTGCTGGAGGACCGCGAGGCCGTCGACAACCTCGACGCCATCCTCGCCGTGCCGGGCATCGACATGTACAGCATCGGGCCGAACGACCTTGCGCAGAGCCTCGGCTATCCCGGCGAGCCCGATCACCCCGCGGTCGTCAAGGTGATGGATGACATCACCCGGCGGGTGCACGCGGCGGGGAAGCTCATGCAGGCCGACGTGATGGAGGGGCCGTGGGTGAGCGAGATGCTGCTCGAGGCCGGGCGCCGAGTCATCCCGACTTAGCAGGCAGCTTATCCGGCTCCGGCGTTCCCGCCCAAGCCCGGCGGAGGCTCCCGCGACCGCCGCCGTGGGATTGCCGCTCAACCCGATCGGTGGTGGCGCTGCAGGAACTCCAACAGGATGCGATTGAAGAGTCGCGGCTGCTCCCAGTAGGGGCTGTGACCGGCCTCGGGGATGACATGGACCTCGGCCTCCCGGAGATGCGCGGCCTGCATGCGCAGCAAGGCCGGCGGCACGAAGAGGTCCGAGCAGCCGGTCATCAGCAGTTTCGGCATCCCCAGACTTTCCAGCAGCGCCCAGTCCAGCCGATGGCGCAGGCGCGGGGGGATGCGTGGTCCTGACACCGCCGCGTCTGTAAGGCGGTTCCATGCTGCAAGACCCACCGGGTCACCGGCGCGGTATGACGGCGAGAGTTCCTGGAAGTCATGCGGCAGATTGCCGAACGACGCCGGCCGCAGGCGTCGCGTTACGGCCAGGTAGTCTTCCTCCTGAATGCCCAACAGCGACGAAATCACGCTGAGCGTGACGACGGTCTCGGGATGGGACAGGGCGTAGTCGATGGCAAAGAAGCCGCCATGGGCCGCGGCGACCAGATGGAAGCCGGACAGGCCGAGATGTTGGATCAGGCAATGCAGGTCGTCTGCCGCGATTGCCGGATCGTCGGACGAATCCGCGCCGGAGCCCGCATAGCCACGCCGGGAATAGGCGATGACGCGATAGCCCGCCTGGCTCAGAACCGGCTGCTGGTAGACCCATCCGTCGGCACTCTGGGTGCCGGCATGGAGCATCACGACCGCCGGGCCGCTGCCCCCAGTGTCCCAGTAGCGCAACGTGCTACCGGGAACCGCGACTTGCCCCTGCCGCGCCGACGCCTGCGGCGGAATGGGCTCATGGACCCATATCGCGCCGGCGCCGGCGGTCTGGGTCATGGTCAGGCGCCGATGACTATATTGAACTCGGCGATTTCAGCGCTCGGGTCCTCCAGCGTTCCGGTGGGGACCGGCGTGACGATCAGCGCATCCTTGCGCCGGGCGCTGGCGAGAAACGGGTCGATATCGTTATAGGCATCGCCGGCGAAATACATCTGGGTGACCAGGCGTTCAGTGCGGCTGGTGACCATGAAGTGGATATGCGCGGGCCGGATCACGCCAGGCGCGACCGGGTAGGCGATCGGCCGAATGGTCTTGGCGGCGTAGCGGCCGTCGGCATCGGTGCGCAGCAGTCCGTAGCCGGCGAAATGCGGGTCGAGTGGCGCGGGATTCTCGTCGCCGGGATGATCGTAGCGACCGCTCGCATTGGCCTGCCAGATCTCGACCTGGGCGTCCGGGACCGGATCGCCGGCGACCGTCGTGACGCGACCGGAGAGGTAAAGCACCGTCCCCGTGGCCTTCCCGCCGCCATGACGCGTCAAGTCGCCGCCGAGTTCGGGCTGGCGCGCGATTGGGTAGAACGGGCCAAGAATTTGCGGCGGAGTCCGGGCAAGAACGGGGTTCGACGGGCCTGACATGAGGTTTCCTCCAGCGGTGGGCTTGGTTGATTGGCGCCAATGTAAACCTGGATGGTATTCCGCGGATAGATCGTGCCTCGCGGCGCATGCGGTCGCTGGCGAACGCGAATGCGGCGATCGCCCCATCGATCTTGGCGAAAACCTGGGCCCACCGGGTGCGGCTGAGAGGATCAATGCGTCCTACGTCTCGCGCATCCTGCGGCTGACCGTGCTGGCGCCAGATCTAGTGGAGGCGATCCTGGATGGGCGGCAGCCGGAGGGGATATTGCTGTCGGGGGTGTTAGAGGGGGTGGAGGTGGAGTGGAGCGCACAGCAGAGCCGGTAGCTGCCGTCGTCCCCGACGCTCTGGCGCCTCCCCATGCTACACCGGAAGGGTCGGATCCGGGTCGCGTCCGTCAAGATGGTGGAAATTCTGGTGTAGTTTGGGGTGGCCATGGATCACGCGGCCATGGTGGCAATCTGTGTTGGCGTGGCGTCGCTGGTCGGCGCCATGAGTTCTGCCATCGGTTCGGTCTGCATGTAGCG
>CAIWAJ010000771.1:0-2786 GCA_903910565.1 uncultured Rhodospirillales bacterium | reverse complement strand
GCGCCTTCCGCGCCCAGATGCAACAAATGTCCCGCGATTTCACCGCCCTGATGCACCGCCTCGCCAGCCTGCCTCCGCAACCTCTCATCCAACAGCCGCCCATCCAACAGCCGGCCAGCCAGCCGCGCGCCACCCGCCCCAAACGCCCGGACTCCGTCCGCCGCCCGTCCCGCGGCCAGCGCGCCTCCGCGCGCAAATCCCCGGCGCCCCGCACATCCAAACCACGCGCCGCCTTCCCCCCGCCGCCGCGCGCGCAAGCCTTCACCGCATTCCCGCCGCCCGCGCCCGAACCGCCCTGGCCCCGCGGCCGAAACGCCGGAATCCCGCCGCGCCGACTCACGTCCTAATTGTTACGATACCGTATCTAAAACGACAACTGCACCTTCATCGCCCGCCGGCGGTCGGTGGCCAGCGCAAATGCCCGCTCCGCCTCCTCCAGCGGCACGATTTCGCTCAGCAGCGGTCCCACATCGATCGCACCGCGCGCCAGCAGCCCCACCGCCATCTCGAACTCCGCGTGAAACCGGAACGTCCCCCGCAGCGTGATCTCCTTGGACACCACCAAATTCATCGGCACCGCCGTCTCCGCGCCCCCCAGCCCCACCTGCACCATCGTCCCCCCCGGCCGCAGCGCCCCCAACCCCGAAGCCACCCCCGGTGCGCTGCCAGACGCCTCGAACGCCACGTCGAAATACCCCTTCTCCGCCCCGTACGCCCCCATCGTCGCCCCATCCACCGCAACATTCACCGTCCGGTCCGCCGCCACCCGGGCCGCCAACGCCAGCGGCGCATCGAGCAGATCCGTCACCACGATCTCCCGCGCCCCCGCATGCCGCGCCACCATCGCGCACAACACCCCGATCGGCCCGGCGCCGACCACCAACACCCGCCGCCCCAGCATCGGCCCCGCCTGCCGAACCGCATGCAGACACACCGACAAAGGCTCCGCGAACGCCGCCCGCTCCATCGGCATATCCGCCGGAACCGCCTGGCTCTCGTCGCACACCAACTGCTCGCGAAACCCGCCCTGCACATGCGGAACCCGCATGGCGCTCCCATAGAACCGCATATCCAGACAGTGCTGCTGCGCCCCTTCGAGACAATATCTACAGGCATTGCAAGGCAGGCTCGGATTGATCGCCACGCGATCCCCGGGCTTCACCCGCGTCACCGCGCTCCCCACCGCCACCACCTCGCCCGCCACCTCATGCCCCAGCACCATCGGCTGCTGCACCCGTACCGTGCCGAACCCGCCATGGTGGTAGTAATGCAAATCCGACCCGCAAATCCCCCCATTGCGGACACGAACCGTAACCCCCCGTGGCCCCGCGACGTCCATCGCCACGTCCTCGACGCGCAACACATGGGGCGGATGAATGACGATGGCGCGCATGGCATGATCTCGCTGTGATGTGCCCCGATGCATCCGCCGCCCGCCCGAAATGTCAACCCACGGAGCCCCAGTGTCCCCTTCCCGCCCCGCCTCCTACGACAAATCGGTCGCCCTGGTCCTCCAGGGCGGCGGCGCCTTGGGCAGCTACCAGGCCGGTGCCTACGAGGCGATCGCCGCCTCGGAGTATCCGCCCGACTGGGTCGCAGGAATTTCCATCGGCGCCATCAACGCCGCCCTCATCGCCGGAAACCCGCCCGCCCGCCGTGTCGCGCGACTGCGGGAGTTCTGGGAGACCATCACCCGCCCCGAGCCCCCGCTCTTCGCCCCCGCCCGCCGCCAGGCCGCCTCCGCCCAGGCCCTGCTCGCCGGCCAGCCCGGCTTCTTCCGCCCCCGTTCGCCTTTCGCCTTGCTCGGCCCCAAGGTCCTCTCGTACTACGACACCTCCGACCTCCGAAGCACACTGGAACGCCTGGTCGATTTCGACCGCATCAACAGCCGCGAAATGGCCTTCAGCGTGGCCGCGGTGAACGTGCAAACCGGCAATTTCGAGTGGTTCGACAACCGCCACACCAAAATCCGCGCCGATCACGTGATGGCCAGCGGCGCCCTGCCGCCCGGTTTTCCGCCGGTGGAGATCGACGGGGCCTTCTACTGGGATGGCGGGCTGATCTCCAACACCCCCCTGCAATATGTGCTCGACTACTCCCCCCGCAGCAGCCGCCTCACCTTCCAGGTCGACCTCTTTGCCTCCCAGGGCCCCCTCCCGACCACGCTCGACGAGGTATCCGAACGCGACAAGGACATCCGCTATTCCAGCCGCACCAGGGCCGGCGACAGTCAGGCCCGCGAGACCCATGCCCTGCGCTTCACCGTCAACGCGCTCTGGGAGAAACTGCCGCCCGAACTGAAAACCACGCCGGAAGCCCGCTACCTCTACAATTTCGGCTGCGTCACCACGATGGACATCGTGCAGCTGATCTATCGCCCGAGCGAGCGCCAAGGTGCGAGCAAGGCCTATGAATTCAGCCGCCAGACCATGGAAGAGCGCTGGGCCCAGGGCCGCGCCGATACCATCGCCACCCTCGAGGCCGCCCCCTGGCTCGCCCCGATGCCCCCCGATGTCGGCGCCCGCAGCTTTGACGTGCTGCGGCCGGGCTGATGACTCCGTGCCACTGCGTTCCCATCTGAATGCGCGCAATGCAGGGAAGCCCCATGCCCGACCCCGACGCCGAAGCCCGCGCCACCCTCAGCAGCTATCGCCGCATCGCCGGCGGGCTGCTGCTGGGGATGGCGTTTCTCACGCTGCTGACCCACGCGCTGCCGCCGTTCTACTGGGTGGAGTTCCTCCGCGCCGCCGCCACCGCCGGGCTGGTGGGGGGGCTGGCCGACTGGT
>CAIWAJ010000770.1:0-8069 GCA_903910565.1 uncultured Rhodospirillales bacterium | reverse complement strand
TGTGTTCTATGTGTTCTATGTGTTCTCATACATATATATATATGATTTCACTGTCTTTTTCTCCGAAATCGCCGGAACACATGGGGGTCTCCGATGTGTTCCATGTGTTCCGGCCGCAGCGCTAAGCCGTGAAGCTCACCAAGAGCGTTGTTGACGGTCTTACCTGCCCGCCCGACAAATTTGACGTTCTTGTGTTCGATAGCGAATTGAGATGGTTCGCTGTGCGGGTCACGAAGGCCGGCACGAAGGTCTTCCTCTACCAATACAAGCGCGGCAAGCGGGTTCGACGGCTGATTCTCGGCCGGTCCGACGAGATCACGCCAGCGCAGGCGAGGAAGCTTGCCGAGATCGCGCGAGGCAGGGAGCAGGCCGGGGGCGATCCTGTAGCAGAGCGAAAAGGCGAGATTGCCGCCGAGGAAGCAGAGATGCAGGCGCTGCGGGAGAGGCGCAAGGTGGATGCCCTCACTCTCGACAGGCTCATTGATGAGTGGGACCGCAAGCACCTGGCGCACCAGAAGCCGAGATACCGGCTTGAGGCGGTGTCGCGCATCCGCAGCTCCCTCCCTGCCCTGCTGACGATGCCGGCGCATGCGATCGACACCAAGACACTGCGCCAGGCGCTCGACAAACTGGCCAGCGAGGGGCGGCCGACGACGGATGCGCCGCCGGTGCTGGCCCTCAAAAAACGCGGAAAAGGTGTCTCCCCCCGGCCGGCCAAGCCGATCCCGGACACTGCGCGAAGGGTGCGCGCGTATGGTCATGCGCTGTTCAATTGGGCGGTTGACCAAGAGTTGGTTGCAGAAAACCCGTTTGCCCGGATCAAGCTCGGGGGTGGGGTGAAAGAGCGAGAGCGGTATCTGTCAGATGCAGAGATTGGTGAAGTCTGGCGAGCCGCTGAGCGGATGGGCTGGCCCTGGGGGCCGTTCTTCCGCGTCCTGATGCTCACATTGCAGCGCAAGAGTGAGGTTGCCGGAATGGCCTGGGCTGAGCTGGCGCCAGACCGTACCACTTGGGAATTGCCGGGTTCGCGGGTGAAGAACGGCAAGGCGCATGTGGTGCACTTGGCAGAGCCGGCGCGGGAAATCCTACAAGCGGTGCCTCGCATCTTAGACTCGCCGCTGGTTTTTACCAAGACAGGGCGCGAGCCGGTTTCGGGGTTCTCGGTGGCAGTGCGGCGCCTGAATGCTCGAATCATGGGAGAGCGGACCAAGCTAGCAGCGGCGGCGGGGAGAGAGCCGGCGCCGTTTGTTCCTTGGTGGCTACATGACTTCCGACGAACGGGGGTAACGACCATGGCCCGGCTAGGCGTGCCGGAAACTGTAGCGGACAGGATATTGAACCATGTCAAAGGGGGAAATCGCGGTGTCATGTGGGTCTATCAGCGACACGAATACGACAAAGAACGCAGGGCCGCGATGGAGCTATGGGCGGCGCATGTGTTGAAGGTCGCGGCGATCGAGGCGCCCGGCGAGGCGGAGACGTGACGCCTCGCCAGGCGGCCAGGGGTTAGCCCTCCGGCGCGCCGAGGATGCGATAGACGCTGGCCCGGCCGATGCCGAGTTGCGCGGCGATGGCGGTAGGCTTCATGCCCTCGCCATGCAGGCGGTGGACTTCCTCGGCCTGGCGGCGGGCGGTCGGGGCGCGGCCCTTGTATTTGCCGGCATCGGCGGCCTTGCGGATACCCTCGCGCTGGCGCTCTAGCATCAATTCCCGCTCAAAGGCCGCGATGGCGCCCAACATGGTCAGCATGAGCTTGCCGGTTGCCGAGCTGGTGTCGAGTTCCGAGCCGCCCATGCTGAGGATGCGCAAGCCAATCCCGCGCCCCGCCAGCTCTTCCGATATGCGGAGAAGGTCCGCCGTGTTGCGCGCCAGCCGGTCCGGCTTGGTCACAACGACGGTATCGCCTTTGCGGGCGAAGGCCAGCGCCCGCGCCAGTGCCGGCCGCTCCGGCGCGACGCTCGACACTTGCTCGGCGAAGACTTCCTCGCACCCGGCGGCGCGAAGGTCCCGCTCTTGCCCGGCAAGGCCGGCCTCTTGGTCAACGGTGCTGGTGCGGGCATATCCAACGAGCATTGCGAGGCCCTTCTGTCTCAATGAAGTCTTAGACATAGAACCGTATGGCGTCCCAAATAGCAAATATAATTTGTATGAGACGCAATTTCGGGGTGCCTGAGACGTATCACTAGGGCTTGCCCTAGTGAGACAGAGACGCGGGCCAGGTAGCGCAAGGGGGGGCCGCCATGGTCCCCCCCTTCGGCCGGTCGGAGGATGCCGGGCCGTGGGGTGTCGTTTCAGCCGATGCCCTCGACTACAGGGGGTATATGTTCAACATATGGCCCCGGTGGTTGAAGGTATGGCCACCATGACCATACCTTGACCTGGCGCGGGGGCGATCGGTGGTGCCCTCAGCCTTGCCAGTGGCAGCGGGTCGAGCGCTTGGCGTGGGGGCGAGCTGGGGACGAACTCGCGGGGCGGGCGCTGGGGGGTGTGACTTGAACTCACTCCCTGCTTCCGGGCCGCCCTCAGTTGAACTTAGGGTGCTGTATCGAGCGGCGCCCTCGGCCTTGCCAGGGCCGGCGGTGGAGCGCCTGGCGCAGTGGCGAGCTGGTGATGCCCTCGACCGGGCCGGCCGGTGGTCGAGGCCCTGGCGCGGCGGCGATCGGCGGCGCCCTCGGCCTCGCCGGTGCCGGCGGTGGAGCGCCTGGCGCGTGGTCGAGCTGGTGATGCCCTCGACCGGGCCGGCCGGTGGTCGAGGCCCTGGCGTGGTGGCGATCGGCGGCGCCCTCGGCCTTGCCAGGGCCGGCGGTGGAGCGCCTGGCGCGTGGTCGAGCTGGTGATGACCTCGACCGGGCCGGCCGATGGTCGAGGCCCTGGCGTGGCGGCAATCGGCGGCGCCCTCGGCCTCACCAGTGCCGGCGGTGGATCGGGGCGCGGTGGCGACAGCGCTTACGGGGTGTCATGCGCCAAGGCGCGCCGACTAGGACGGGGCGACCTTCCGCAACCGGACGCCAGGCCCGCCGCCATTCTCGGGGATGAACACCACTCCGGCGGCCTCTAGGGCGGCCTGTAGGGCCAAGAGGTTGTTGGCTACGGGCGACGTGCTGCCGGCCTCATAGCTCTTCACGGTCGAGAGCCCGACCCTTGCTGCATCGGCAAGTCGTCGCTGCGTCCAATCGAGTAGGCCCCGCGCGGCGCGGCATGTCTGCGGTGTCAGCATGCATTCCAGATATCAAATTTTTATGGCGTTGCCAAACAAAATGGTTGATCCAAACCAAAGGGCCGATTATAACCTTTTTAGTTGATCACGCCAAGGGTAATCCCGATGACCTACCAGTCCCGCAACCCCCTCGCTGCTACCTCCCCGCTCCGCTCCATGCCGCTGTATCGGCCGGCGGCGCTGGTGTTCGGCTACTCCGAGGCGGACAACGCGGCGTGGGAGCTGAGCCGGGCGCGGGAGATGCTGCCGAACATCGAGGCCCGCTTCGCCGGTGCCTGCAAGGCGCTGGGCGAGGCGAACCGCATGAAGGGCAAGAAGGCCGCCATGCGCCGTTTCTGGCAGGCCGAAGCCTTCAAGAAGATCAACGCGGCCCGCAAGCAGCTCCGCCAGGCCCGCGCCCGCTTGGTGGCCGCCGAGCTGGCCATGGTCGCCATCGCCACGGTGCGCGCGTGATCGGCCGCAAGCCCGGCGGCGATCCCCTGGCGGCGGAGAGCCTGGCGCGCCGCTATGCCATTCTCCGGCGCATCCATGACCATTTGGACTTGCGTCAGTGCAGGCTTCCCCGCACCGATTTCGAGGCCCAGGCGCTATGCGCGCTGATGGATGACCTTGATACGCAGTGCGAGGATCTGCTTAGCCAGATACTGGCCACTCAGCCCCGGTCGCTGGCCGATGCCCTGGCGCATGCGGTGGCCGGGTTCGATATCGCGGCGGACGTTTTCAACAATGAGCACCCGCCGGAGCGGCGCGAATTGCTGGGGGGCCAGCTCATGCGCATCTTCGCCGGCCTGGCGCTGGTGCTGAGCGACACGACGGGGATTGATTCGGCGAAATTGGGGTGGGCCTCCGATCGGTCGCACTTCCTCCGCCAGTGGGCCGCCGAGCCGGCGCGCCCGGCGGTGCCGGAATGAGCGGCGCAGGCAAGCCCCGCCGGCCGGTGGCGAAGGGCGATTCGCTGGCCGATCTGGCGCCCGCTGGGGTGCTGACGGATACGGGATGGCTGCATTCCAGCCCGGCGCAGCGGGCGCGGGCGCTGGTGCGCGCGGTGCCCGCCAGGATGGACGGCGCGGCCTCGGTGTTGCTGGCGCAGGCGATCATATCGGAGGCATCGCGGGCCGAGGCCCTTACCTTCCTCGCCGAGACCCTGCGGCGCGACGCTGCGACGCTCCGGCGGGCGCTGGCGGTGGTCGAGGAACAAGGCGGCGCATGATCCTAGCCGCGCCCTGTGCCCGCCCCCTGGCCGCTCCGCCGATCGCCAAGCAGCGATTGCAACCGGCGCCAACTCTGCGCAGCATTCGAACCGGCGCGGCTAGGTTTGGCCGCCGAACGGGGGGACCTCATGCCCTCTCCGCCGCGCCGTCCTGCATCACACATGGGGCGAGCCGGCATGAGGCGGCAATGATTACACAACAGCCCTATACCGGCGAACTGCATCCGGACTGCAACCCGGCGGCGATCGGGATGCCGCTGGCGCAAGCCGTGTTGGACCTTGGGGCGCCCGACCGAATCGCCAGACGCGATGCGGCAATCGCGCGGGTGCCTCCGGTGGCGCGACGCCCGGAGGCAAACGCAGGCCGGGACGGGTTGGAAGCGCAAGAGGCGTTTGAGCGTGCGGACCAGCCGCGCCGAGAGGCGTTTGCCGCCGCCAAGGCCGCCGCGCGGGCCGCAATGCTATCGGTCTATGCCCAATTGCAGGCCGGAACCCTGCGGGCGATCGGCAGGCCAGAGACGGGAGCCAACCCGCTCCGGTGGATCATGCCGAACGAGTGGGAGGCGTATAAGGGCGTCCCCGGTGATAAGTCCGCCTTGGAGCTTGTGCGGACCGTCTATCGGCAAATCCGGGTTATGCCGGTGCCGCCATCGATTGCGGAGGAACGCGAGATATCAAGGGGCCTGGTGCCTCCGCCTGGCGGATGGGACCTTATGGAGGCAGCGGAGGCAATTTTCCCCGGCAATGCAAAACGGTGTTGGGAGGCCGAAATTCCGGCGGAGTTATTCAAGTATCTCAATCGCGATCTGCTGAAGGCCGTAATTGCGCGATCTGATTTACAGTTTGAAGGGACCCACCGAGGGCCGCCACTTGATAGAGGCCGGGTCAAGATTTCGCGCGACCATTATCTAGGGGGAGATTTCATCGACCTCGATATTATGGAGGGCAAGTTTTGGATTGGCGCTTCACGTTCTCAACAGGTCGAGCTGATAGCGGTGAGGATTGTGAGGGTCGGTGAGCCAAGCGCAGGCGACGACGGCGCGGCGATTGCGCCGCCGGTTGGCCAGGCCGCTCCGGTGGCTGATGCATCCCGCGTTGTGTCTGACGAGCGTGGGAAGCCGGCCAAGCCTGACCGCGCCGGAGTTGCGCCGCCCGTGACGAAGAGCAAGCGCGGGAGGCAACCATCGCCGATGAAGGCCAATGCGCAAGAATTCGCCATGCGATGGCTTGAGGAAAACGGGGCTCCACAGAGAGGGGACGGGAGCCAGGCCGTGCTAGAGCGCGACATACTGGCCCTTGCAGGGCGTAGGGGTGAACACGAACTTGGCGCTTCGACGGTGCGCAACTGGGTTCGCGAATGGATCGACGAATTCAGCGCCGATCGTGCGAGTGGTCAGAAATTCGAGTGAGGCCAGAAATTCAATTTCTGACCTTCCTGGCCTTCTTGGCCGACGCCATGTCGGGTCCTGTGTCGTTCTCCGTGCTCCCGACGCGATCTTGCGCGGGCATGGAGTCGCACGAATGACGGATAGCTTGATGATCCTCGGGGAGGTGGAGGCCGCTAAGCGCCTCAATCTATCACCCCGGTCCCTGCAACGGCTGCGATTGGCCGGCGACGGCCCCCCCTACGTGCAACTTTCGGAACGCCGAATAGGGTATGCGGTGGACGCCCTGCAAGCCTGGGTTGCCTCCCGCCAGAGGGCGAGCACGTCCGCGCCGATACTGGCGAAGGCGGGTGCGGCATGAGCGATACCCATTCGGGCGATGCGGCAGTGATAGACCGCATGATATCTGCGATGACACAAGCCGGCGATGGCGCGCACCTGGAATTGCTGCTTGCCGTCAAGCGGCGCGAAATTGCCTTCGCGATGCTCTTGCGGGGTGAAGTGCCGCCGATGGGCGCCCTCAAACGCTCCGGCAAGCCCACTATCGTTCTGATTGGTGATGACGATTACCGCACGTCCGGGCCGACAGGATGGGCGGGCCTCCGGCCGCTGATGCGCTGGGCCAGGTTGGGCCTAGTCCATGCTGCTGGCGCTGATGTTGCCACCTATCGCCATGCCCTCCGCCTTGTCCGCCGCGAACGGCGCTTGGTGATGGTCGAGACGGCCGCGAGTGCGCACACTGCATGGGGGGTGCTGTTCAACGCGTTCCGAGTGCCCGCCAATCTGATTTACCCAGAGCATGGCATTCACCCAACCATGGCGCCGCACGATGAAGGGTGACGCGGCGGACCTGGCGCGCGCCCTGGCGGGCCGTGTGCCTGCCCTGGCGGCGGAGCTGCTGCCCGCCGGGCGGCGCGAGGGGCATGAATGGCGGGTGGGCAGCCTGGCCGGCGAGCAAGGCCGGTCCTTGGCGGTGCACCTTTCCGGGGCGCGGGCTGGCGTGTGGTCGGATTTCAGCTCCGGCGAGGCCGGCGACGCCCTCGACCTTGTGGCGGCGGTGCTGTTCTCCGGCGACACCAAGCCCGCCATGGAATGGGCGCGGCGCTGGCTCGGCCTGGCGCCTGGGGCACCCGCGACAATGCGCCAGGCCCGCCAGGAAGCCCGCCAGCCGGCCGGGCCGCCGCCGATCGACGCGGAGGCCGAGGAACGGCGCGGGGCCGCCCGGCGCCTCTTCCTGGCCGCGCGCGCCGAGCTGCGCGGCACTCCGGCGGCGCACTACCTGGCCGGGCGCGGGATTGATCTGGCCGAGCTTGGACGCCAGCCCGGCAGCCTGCGGTTTCATCCGGCCTTGCACAACGCGGAGAGCGGGCGGGCCTGGCCGGCCCTGGTGGCCGCGATATCGGATGCGGCGGGCGAGCATGCCGCGACGCATCGCACCTGGCTTGCCGAGGGCGAGGGCGGGCGGTGGATCAAGGCGCCCTTGCGTGACGCCAAGATGACCTTGGGCAGCTATGCCGGCGGCTGCATCCGGCTATGGCGCGGCGCCTCCGGCAAGCCTCTAGGGCAGGCTGCGCCAGGCGAGGCAGTGGCAATCGCCGAGGGCATTGAAACCGCCCTCAGCGTTGCCGTGGCGGTGCCGGAGAGGCGCGTCCTGTGCGCGGTGTCGCTGGCCAATATGGGCCGCGTAATCCTGCCGGCGACGATCCGCGAAGTGATCCTCTGCGCCGACAATGACGGCGACAATCCGGCGGCGGCGCGGGCGCTGCAACGGGCGGTGGAACACTTCGCGGCCGAGGGCCGGGCGGTGCGCATCGCACGCCCTCCGGCGGGCATGAAAGACTTCAACGACGTATTGCAGGCGGGTGCAGCATGAGCGCGGGCAAGGGGCGCGGCGCGGTCGCCGCAGCGATCAATGCGGCCGAGCCGGTGGAGCCTGGCAAGGCAAAGAATGCGCCAGGCCCGACAGGCGCGCCGGAATACCTCACCAACGGCTTTGAGATGCGCCCCGGTGGGTTGTTCAAGAAGGCTGATGAAGGCAGCGAGGGGAAGGGCCTTTGGCTCTCAGCCCCTTTCACGATCGAAGCCGAGACGCGCGATAGTAACGCGAGCGGCTGGGGGTTGCTGATATCGTGGAAGGACCGCGACGGCATCCACCACGAAGAGGTTTTCTCGCGCTCCCTGTTCTCCGGCGAATGCACTGAGAGAGGTGGCTCGGGAAATTCGGACAGAGCGATAGGTGGATTTCCTGCCTGACAGC
>CAIWAJ010000769.1:0-7523 GCA_903910565.1 uncultured Rhodospirillales bacterium | reverse complement strand
GACAGCTACCTGAAGTGGTTCCACCTCGCCACCATCCGCCTCAACCCAACACCAAGAGCATGTCTCAACGCCGCAATTCAGACCTACGCATAGAATACGAGAATAGAGCCAAAACTTTTCTGAACTTCGTTGCCGTTGGCGTACACTTGCGGGATAGTTGGGAGCGGTACACACCAAAGGGACAAAAGTTTTTTGCTTCTTTTTTTCAAAAAAGAAGCGCTTCCTTTCCACCTCCCCCAAGGCAAGCGAGCCCCAAAATGCCGGACGACCTGCTGTTCATGCCCGCCGTCACCGCCGCCGCCCAGATCCGCGCGCGCAAACTCTCCCCGGTGGAATACACCGACGCCGTGCTCGCCGCCGCCGCCCGCGCCCAGCCCCGCCTCAACTGCTTCGCCACCATCATGGACGACCAGGCCCGCGCCGACGCGAAGGCCGCCGAACAGGCGGTGATGGATGGCGCCCCAATCGGCCCGCTGCATGGCGTGCCCGTCCATATCAAGGACCTCGTCAACGTCGCCGGCGTGCCCACCCGCAACGGCTCGGCGATATTCGCCGACAATCCGCCCGCCGCAGCGGATGACGTGCTGGTGGAACGCCTGCGCGCGGCCGGCGCCATCGTGATCGGCAAAACCACCACCCCCGAATTCGGCGTCAAGGGCCTCACCGACGGCCCCTCCTTCGGCATCACCCGCAACCCCTGGAATCTCGACCGCACCCCCGGCGGCTCCTCGGGCGGCTGTGCCGCCGCGGTCGCCGCCGGCGTCGCCCCCATCGGCCTCGGCACCGATGGCGCCGGCTCCATCCGCGGCCCCGCCGCCTGCTGCGGCCTGGTCGGCCTCAAGGCAACCCTCGGCGCGGTGCCCAACGAGGCCGGGCGCGACGCCTTCGGCTCCAACATCTACGCCGGCCCCCTCTCGCGCACCATCGCCGACGCCGCCCTCATGTACTCCGTCCTGCAAGGGCCGGACCCGCGGGACCCCTGGAGCATCGGCACCCACCACCCCGCCGCACTCTCCCCCGCCCTCCTCGGCCAGGACCTCTCGGGCCTCCGCCTCGGCTACATCCCGCGCTGCGCCAACCCGCTGGTCGCCGCCGACGTCACCGCCAACACCCAGGCCAGCCTCGCCGCCTGGGCCGCCCTCGGCGCCACCATCGAGGAAGTCACCGACACCATCGACTGGATCGAATACGAGGGCCGCGTCCTCTACCAGGCCAATTTCGCCGTCTTCTGCACCCAGTTCCTGCCCCGCTGGCAGAACACGATGGACCCGGTGACGCTCGCCTTCATGGAGCGCGGCCGCGGCTTCACCCTCGCCGATTTCCGCACCGCCGAATACGCCCGCACCAGCCTGTTCCGCACCATCCAGGCCCTGTTCACCCGCTACGATTTCCTGGTCATGCCGACGATGACGCGCACCGCGCTGCCGGTCACCCACGACGCCGCCAATGACGACATCATCATCGACGGCCAGCGCTGCGGCATCACCCGCCAGGGCTGGACCTCGCCGCAATACCCCTTCAACCTCACCGGGCACCCCGCGCTGGCCGTGCCCTCCGGCTTCGGCGAGGACGGGCTGCCGACCTCGATGCAGATCGTCGGCAAATGGGGGGCGGAGACCGACATCCTCCGCCTCGGCGCGCTGCTCGAACAAACCCGCCCCTGGGCGCAGCACCGCCCGCCGAACAGCCCATAGGCAAGGCAGGCCTGCACGGACTCTGAGCAATCAGGCAGGTACCGTTTACCTTTGATTATCGCATGACCGGCTATCACCGCCCAATAACTGATATTGGGGAACAAGGTGGTTACTATGCTCGCGCGCTTGCGTATCGGCTACCAGGTCGCCTTGCTCGGCCTGGTCGGCACCGCCGGAATGCTGATGATCGCGGGGATGCACTGGTGGTCGGTCAACGAAACCACCGCCATCGCCACCAGCATCGCCACCATCCGTGACGCGCGGATGCAGGGGGACCATATGCGCGGCGCGATCCTTCAGGCCCGCGTCTTCGAGAAGACGTTCCTCATCAAACCCGATGCCGCGCTGCCGACCGCGCACGCCGCCAGCATCGCCGCCGCCGAAACCGCCACCAACGCCTTGCGCGCAAACTTTGCCGACACGCCGTCCGTCCTCGCCGCCGTACAGCAGCTGCGCAGCGATATCCAGGACTACGCCAAGGCCTTCGATGACATCGTCAACGACGTCACCATGCTCGGCTTCACCGAGAACGCCGGCCTGCTCGGCGCCCTGCGGACATCGGTTCACAGCGTGGAGGAGACATTGGCCGGCATCGAGGCACCTTCCGCCCAGATCGCCATGCTGATGATGCGCCGCCACGAAAAGGATTTCATGGCCCGGCTTGACGCGCGCTACCTCCAGGACATCAAGGCCCGCGTACCCGAATTCCTCGCCGGGCTCGAGGCCGGCCGCGTGCCCGCGGAGCTGCGCGCCCAGCTCACCGCGCGGATGACCGACTACCAGGACACCTTCGCCCGCTTCGCCGCCGCCACCCTGGTGCGGCAGAAATCGGCGACCACCTTGAACAGCATCAACGACGCTCTGGCGAGCCACATCGAGGCGCTCGACCGCGACCTGACGGCGCGCGCCGAGGCCGGCGAGGCCGCCGCCGAAGCAGCGACCAGGCGCGCCAGCGCGGTGGTCCTGGCCGCGCTGACCGCCCTTCTCCTGGCCATCGTGCTGCTGAGCGTCTTGATCGGGCGCGGCATCGCCCGGCCGATCATCGCCGTCACCGCGTCCATGCGCATGCTCGCCGGCGGCGACCTCACCACCGCCCTGCCCGCCAACCAGCGCCGCGACGAGATCGGCATCATGATCGGGACATTGGCCCGGTTCAGGGACGGCATGGTCGAGGCCGAGCAATTGCGCGCCGATCAGCAGGCGGAACAGCAGCGCCAGATCGACCGCGCCGCACGCATCGGCGCCAGCATCGCCGGCTTCGAAACGGCCATCGCCACCGTCGTGGGCTCTGTCGCGGCCGCGGCCACCGAGCTGCAGTCCACCGCCCAGTCGATGGCCGGCGTATCCGAGGAGAGCAGCCGCAAATCCGCCACCGTCGCCACCGCCTCCGCCCAGGCCAGCCGCAACGTCCAGACCGTCGCTGCGGCCGCCGAGCAGCTCACCGCCTCGATCCACGAGATCAACCTCCAGGTCGCCGCCGCCACCAGCATCATCGCCGACGGCGTGCGCCAGACCGCGGACTCCAACGAACAGGTGCAGGGGCTGGCCGCCAACGCCGAGAAAATCGGCGATGTCGTGCGCATCATCAGCGGCATTGCCGGGCAGACCAATCTACTCGCCCTGAATGCGACCATCGAGGCGGCCCGCGCCGGCGAGGCCGGCAAGGGCTTCGCCGTGGTGGCCTCCGAGGTCAAGGCGCTGGCCACCCAGACCGCGCGCGCCACCGAGGAAATCGCCGCCCAGATCACCGCCATCCAGGATGCCACCCGTCTGGCCGCCCAATCCATCCAGGGCGTGACCCAGACCATCGATCGCGTCAGTGCCACCGCGACCGCCATCGCCGCGGCCGTCGAAGAGCAGGGCGCGGCGACGCAGGAAATCTCCCGCAACGTGCTGGAGGCCGCCGCCGGCACCGGCGAAGTCTCCGCCAGCATCGCCGGCGCCTCGGAGGCCGCCCGCCAGGCCGGCGAGGCCGCCACCCATGTCCTCACCGCCTCGCAAGAGCTGTCCGAAAACGGTGAGACGCTGAAGGCCCAGGTCGATCGCTTCCTGATCGAGGTGCGGGCGGCCTGAGCTCGCGCGGCCTGCCCCGATTCAAACAAGGCCGGATAGCCGTCCCAGGGAATTTGCAAAAAAATCCTCACTCCATGCATTTTTGCCTTGACGGGTGACTAACTATCTTGTTATACACCGAGGCATGAACAGCCCCTCCCCTCACCCCGCTTTGGCATCCGCCGCATTCCTGCGGTGGATCATCGCGTCCATCGCGCGGTGGTGTGGGCTGCGTTGGCTGCTCACCCCCGAACAAGCCGCCGTGCATGACTATATAATGGACACGTTGCAGCGCTTCGAGCGCCTTCTGGTGGCGCTCGCCAATGGCGAAATCCACGAATCCGCCTCCGCCGCCCGGCCGGCACGGTCGCGCCGCGCCCGTACTCCGCGCGGCGCAAGCCCGCGCCTTGTTCCGCGCTTCCCGCGCGCCACCCAAGCCAAGCCCCGCCCCGCGGTTCGTCCCGCCCGCCCCTACTACGCCGCCAGGCCGGCGCCCCCGCATGTGCGGCCACTGCGGCGGCGGATCGCAATCCCGCCACACCCACCCCCATGGCCAACCCCGCGGGCAAGTTCACCCACGCATGCCCATATCATTACGATATCAAACTAATTAAAAGTTTTTTGGTTCTTTTTTTCAAAAAAGAACCGCTTCCTTCCTACTCCACCACCACCCCAACCCCATCCCGCCGCGGATCCCCCCCCGCCCGCCAGCCCGCGCCGTCGGCCAGCACCATCTGCGTCCCCCCATCGAACCGCCGCACCACCACGAAATGCCCCCGCCCCACCAGCCCCGGCACATGCCGCGCGAAGGCCGGTTCGAGCTCCGTCGTCCCGCTCCAGTTCATCGCATGCGGCGCGGCGAGGATGGCGGCGGGGTCGCGCATCCCGCCGGCCAGCCGCAGCAGGGCGTTGGCGACGTTGCCGATGATGCGGAACCCGCCCCCCGCCCCCACGGCGGCAATCGGCCGGTCGCCGTCCATCACGATGCAGGGCGCGATCGAGGTGCGCGGCCGCTTGCCCGGCGCCATCGCATTGGCGACCCGCCGCCCATGGCTCAGCGGCTGCACCGCGAAATTGGTCAGCGCGTTGTTGAGATAGAACCCGCCGACCGCGATGCGGGCGCCGAAATTCTGATTGATGGTGGTGGTCATCGACACCACCTGCCCGGCCCCATCGGCGATGGCGACATGGCTGGTCATGCTGGCGCCAAGCCCGTCCGCGTGCCCGGCGGGAATGCGGTCATTACGCCGCACCCGGTCGACATGCCGCGCCCGCCTGGCCAGATACTCGGGCGACAGCAACGTGCCCACATCGACGCCGCGCCCGTCGCCGACGGCGTGATCGGGGTCGGCGAAATGCTCGCGATCGGCGAAGGCCACCCGCCCGGCCTCGGCCAGCAGATGGATCTCCTCCTCGCCGAGATCGGTGCCGATGCCGGTGATGCCATGCCGCGCCGCGATGCCGATAAGCTGCCCCGCCGCGATCCCGCCATAGGCCGGCAACGGGGCCGTCGCCACCCGCCAGTCCCCAAGCCGGAAGCGCGGCGCCTGCCGTTCGATCGCCGCATAGGAGGCCAGGTCGGCCATCGTCATCCGCCCGGCGAACGCGTCCCCCCGCACCGCGCGGATGATCGCCTCGCCGATGTCACCATGATAAAAGGCATCCGCCCCGCCCGCCGCGATGGCGGACAGACTCGCCGCCAGCGCAGGATTGCGCACCACGCTCCCCACCGCCCGCGGCGCGCCGCCGTCGCAATACAGAGCCGCCGCCATCGCCTCGTCCCGCATCACCGGGATTTCGAACAACGTCCGCACCACGTAAGGCGCCAACGCAAACCCCTCGGCCGCGAGCTCAATCGCCGGCGCGAACACAGCCTCCCACGGCAGCCGGCCGAACCGGCGATGCGCCAGTTCGAGTGCTCGCAGCGCCCCGGGAACGCCCACCGTCCGCCCGCCAAACGCGGCCCGGTCCATCGGGACGCTGCGCCCGTCGAAATCGGTCTCAAGCCGGCTCGGCACCTCGGCGGGGGCGGCCGACACCCCGTCGATCGCCGTCACCTCGCCGTCCGCACACACCAGCAACATCGCGCCGCCACCGATGCCCGATGCGTTGGGCTCCACCACCGTCAACGCCGCCTGGGCCGCCACCGCCGCATCGACCGCGCTGCCCCCAGCCGCAAGGATCGATCGCGCCGCCTCGGCCGCCTGCGGATTGGCCGCCGCGACCGCCGCCCTAGCCCCGCGCATGGCGCCAGAGCTGTGCCGGCGCGCCGAGCATCGTCTGCTCGCCTTCGAGCACGGCACCGAGCTTCTCCAACACCCGCACCGAGCCCGTATTGGCCGGCCGGACATAGGAGATCATGGTGGGAAAATCCTGGGTCGCGAAGGCCCAGTCCCGCAGGGCCAACGCCGCCTCAGTCGCCAGCCCCTGCCCCCAGAACGGGCGATCGAGCCCGTAAGCCAACTCCGGCTCGGGCCACGCGTAGGGATGGAGAATCCCGGCCCGCCCGGCAAACCGCCCGCTCGCCGTCTCCTCAACGGCGAACATGCCATAGCCGCGCAACGGCCATTGGCCGAGCATCGTGGCCATCGCGGTCCAGGTCTCCTCGCGGGTGCGCGTCGCCCCGGTGCCGAGATGGCGGGTCACCAGCGGGTCGGCGTGCATGGCCGCGAATCCGTCGAGATCGCCCGGCCGCAGGGCGCGCAGGGTGAGCCGCGCAGTTCGCAGCACGGGAATCGAGACACCATCCATCGCCGCACTCCGCCATCCCAGGGTCGATTCGCCGATATGGCCGGCCTCGGGGAGGCGGTTGGCGCATGGCGATACGGTGACAAATGCCACAGTGTGTGGCGGATTTGCAACAGCACCCCGGCGAAATCGGCCTTGAGGGGCAATTCCATGGTTTCGTCGCTGGCATCGCATGTTGTGGAGAGCTAATTAAACCCCACCACATGACGCCGCGAGGGCGTCAGGTCGAGCGTCGCGGAAACGCGATGCGGTTAAAAAACCGAGGAGAGATCATTATGCAGCTGCGGAACATCCTGCTGGCCGCCACGCTCGTGGCACTGCCGGCCACCCTGCAGGCCCAGCCCGTGACAGGTGTGTATGTCGGCGCTGGCGTCGGCGTGAACAAACTGTTCGACATGAACGTGTCGCCGGCCGTCAACGGCAAGTACACGTCGGACATCGGCCTGGTTGCCCTCGGCAGCATCGGCTACGGCTTTGGCGGCGGTCTGCGCGCCGAGCTCGAAGCCAACTTCCGCACCCAGTCCTCGAAGCTGACCGCTGGCGGCGCCACCGTCGGTACCGGCACCGCGCGCACCTATGGCCCGATGGTCAACGTGCTGTATGACTTCGACCTCGGCGCTGGCGTGTCCCCCTATGTCGGCATCGGCGCCGGCGCCCAGTGGATGCACCTGTCGGGCAATGGCGGCTCCAACGACGCCAAGGTCGCCGCGGCGGCTCAGGGCATCCTCGGTCTCGCGATGCCGATCGACAAGAACCTCTCGGTCACCGCCGAGGCCCGCGTGCTCAGCTACATCGGCGACGCGAAGTTCAACAACGGCGTCACCTTCCGCGAGCCGCTCAACGCTTCGGGCCTGATCGGCCTGCGCTATGCCTTCGGCGTCGCCCCGGCGGCTCCGCCGGCCCCCGCCCCGGTCCCGGCCCCCGCGCCGAAGGCCGAGGAAGCCCGCACCTACCTCGTGTTCTTCGACTGGGACAAGGCTGACCTGACGGCGCGTGCCCGCCAGATCATCGCCGATGCCGCCGGCGCCT
>CAIWAJ010000768.1:0-7621 GCA_903910565.1 uncultured Rhodospirillales bacterium | reverse complement strand
GTCCAGACCGAGGCTGACCGCGTGCGCCGGCAACTCACGGTGCTGACCACACGTGTCAGCCGTGACAAGGCCATGGCGCGGCTGCATGGATCGCTCACCAGCGTCTACTCGTCGGTGGGTATCGATCTGGTACCGGCCGGCGCCGACCTGAACGACTTGCCAACCCTCACCAAGCAGGTCGAATCCGCGATCAGCGATTGGGAGGCCGGCCGGCTGCCGGAACTGCCAACCGTCGTCGCGGCGAACTAGTCGGATGCCCAGCGCCGGGAAGACAACAGGCGGGCTCGCCGCCTTGTGGTGCGCTCCGGCGGTTCGGCTCCTTGGACTGACCATCGCAGTCGCCATCCTGACTGTGCCCGCCCGGGCACAGGCCCAGGATGGGGCGCCGGTCGGGGCGCAGGTTGTCGCGCGCACGACGGCCCAAATCGGGGCACCGATGTCCGGGCAACTGGTGGAGTTTCCACTTGCGGATGGCGATACGTTCGCCGCCGGGCAAGTGCTGGCCCGGTTCAACTGCGCCCAGCCGGAAGCGGCTATGGCGCGCGCCAAGGCCGAAGCCGACAAGCGGGCGGATATCTATGCGACGCAACAATCGCTCAAAGCGCTCAACGCCTATTCCCGCGTGGAATTGAAGACCGCTCAGAACGACGTCGCGGTGGCCCAGGCGGAGCTTGCTTTAACACGGACGACCTTGGCCAACTGCGTCATCAAGGCCCCGTTCAGCGGCCGGGTTGCCAATACCTCGGTGCGCAACTTCTCGTTCGTCCAAATGGGCGCGCCACTGATGGACATCCTCGATGACAGCACGCTTGAGCTCGAACTCATCGTGTCGTCGCGCTGGCTGACCTGGATGGCGGCCGGTACTCCGTTCAAGGTCCAGGTGACCGAAACGGGGAAAGAATACGATGCGGCAATCACACGCTTCTCCGGCCGGGTCGATGCCGCCAGCCAGACGATCAAGGTCTATGGCCGAATCGGCACCCGCACCCAGGGTCTCCTGCCCGGCATGAGCGGAACAGCGCACTTCCCCGGCGCTCCCAAGTAGCAGCCGTCGCGATGTCGGGAGCGCTCAACCAGCAAATGCTGCGCTTGGCCGCGGCGTTGCATCTCGGTGCACGGGCGCGGCAGGTGCCACGCAGCGAACTCGGCTTCGTCATCGTCAACGAGACGGTGCAGGCGATCGCCTATGATCAAGCCGCCCTTTGGGACACCCGTACCCGCAAGATCGCCGCACTCTCCGGCGCCGCCCGCGTGGAGCCAGGCGCGCCATATGTGGGGTTTCTTCGCCGGCTCTGCGCACGGCTCGGCGGCACGTCGCCAATCGTCGTGACACCGCTTGCGGCGGAGCAGGCGGAGTGGGAGGAGTTTCTCGGACCGGAAGCGATCTGGTGCCCATTCGTGATCGGCTCGGACGTGGTCGGGGGGTTGTTGCTGGGACGACGCGCACCCTGGACCGAAGCCGACGTCCAACTGCTCGATGCCATCGGTGGCGCCTATGGGCAGAGCTGGGAACTGGCGCGTGCTCGCCGGGCGGTCCTCCGCCCCGGAATGGGCCGTCGACTGCGCCATCTTGCCGCGCTGCTGCTGATCGGCGGGCTCTGCGGGTTGGCGGTCGTGCCAATCCCGAGCTCCGCGATCGCGCCGGCGGAGGTGGTGGCCGATTCCCCCGCGTTCGCCCGAGCCCCCTTCGCGGGGGTGATCGACAGCATCACCGTGGCACCAAACCAGAGCGTGACCGCGGGGCAAATCATCGTGCGGCTCGATCGACGCCAGCTCGAGGCGCAGCTGCGCGTCGCGGAGAAGGCGAGCGAAGTCGCGGAAGCCAATTACCGGCAGGCCAGCCAGGAAGCGATCACCGATCCACGGGCGCGCGAGCAGCTCGCCGTGCTCCGCTCCAAGCTCGATGAGGCCCGAGCGGATCTCGAATATCGGCGCACCCTGCTCAGCCGCACCGCCATCCCGGCGCCGGCGAATGGTATCGCGGTCTACAATGACCCGGCCGACTGGATCGGGCGGCCGGTGGAAACCGGCGAGCGGATCATGCAGGTCGCGGCGCCGGCGTCGCGGCGGGTGGAGATCGAATTGCCGGTTGGCGAAGCGGTCACGCTGGAGCCGGGCGCTCGGGTGCTGTTCTTCGACAATCTCAACCCCGACCGGCCCAGCGAGGCGGTGCTGACCAGGGTGAGCTATACGACGACGCTGAGCGTCACCGGGGTCCTGGTGTATCTGTGCGACGCGGAGCTGGCCGAGGGCATCACGCTGCGGCTCGGCCTCAAGGGTAGCGCCAAGATCATCGGCCCCAAACGGCCGCTCGCGTTGTGGCTGCTGCGCCGGCCGATCGCGTGGCTGCGCGAGGTGCTGGGATGAGCGCGTCCGTCTTGCCGCCGCTGCGCGAGGAGCTGCGGCTGTCGCGCGGGCCGGTGGCGGATGGGCAGCCGACCTGGTCGATTTACGACCCCGCGCGGCACCGGTTCATTCGTATCGATTGGCAGGATTTCGAGATATTGAGCCGGTGGGCGTTGCAGGCGCCGGAGGCGATCGTCTCCGCGCTTGCGGAAGAGACCACATTACGGCCGACCTACGACGACATCCTTCGGCTCGCGGCTTTCTGCCGGCACGCCAATCTCCTGCGACCCGGATCGGAGCAGGATGCGAGCGATTTTGCCGCCCAGGCGGAAGCGGCCAAGCATGGCGCGGCGACCTGGCTGGTGCACAACTACCTCTTCCTCCGCTTGCGGCTGGTGAACCCCGATCGGTTCCTGCGGGGCTTGCTGCCATTCGTGAACTGGATGTTCAGCCGCTTCTATCTCGGCCTGTTGGGGATAGGCGCGCTGTTCGCCGTGTTTCTGGTGTCGCGGGAGTGGGATGTCTACACCCATAGTCTGGTCGAGATGTTCACCCTCGATGGGCTGTTGTGGATGGGTGTCGCGCTTTCGGCGACCAAGGTGTTGCACGAACTCGGGCATGGGCTGGCGGCACGGCATTTCGGATGCAGGGTGCCGTCGATGGGGGTGGCGTTCCTGGTGTTGTGGCCCGTGCTGTGGACCGACACCACCGAGGCCTGGCGGCTTGTGCGCCGGCAGGACCGGCTGGCGATCGACGCGGCGGGGATGCTGGCGGAAATCACCGTCGCGGTGCTGGCGACCGTCGCCTGGGCGGTTTTGCCCGATGGGCCATTGCGGGTGGCGGCGTTCACGCTCTCCAGTTCCACCTGGTTGCTGACCCTGCTGGTCAACACCAGCCCGTTGATGCGGTTCGACGGGTATTATCTGCTGTCCGATATGCTCGATATCCCGAACCTCCAGGACCGGGCGTTCCGGCTGACGCGTTGGCGGTTGCGGGAATTGATGTTTCGGCCTGGCCTCCCGCCGCCGGAGAGATTCACGCCGGCGATGGCGGCAACGCTGACGGTCTATTCGGTGTCCAGCTGGGTGTACCGGTTCTTCCTGTTCGTCGGCATCGCGTTTCTCGTCTATCACTTCGCGTTCAAGGCACTCGGGATCATCCTGATGTGTATCGAACTCTGGTATTTCGTCAGCCGGCCGATCCTGGCGGAGGCGGTGACGCTGGCGCGGATCGGCTGGACCACGCCGCTCAACCGGCATGGCGTCGTAACCCTGCTGGCACTTGCGGCGATCGTGGCTTTGCTCGTGGTACCGTGGCGGGGGCGGGTTGACGCGCCGGGCATATTGCGGGCCGGCCGGCAGGCGACGCTTTATACCACCGAGCCGGGGCGGCTGCTGACATTGTCGGCGAATGGCGCGCGGGTTGACGCCGGGGCGACGATGTTCACGCTGCAATCGGCCGAAATCGACCACGCCATCCGGGCGGCGACCGCGCAGCTTGCGGGGGCTCAGGCGGACCTGGCCTCGCGCAGCTTCGACGCCGAGCGGCGCAGGGCGCAGCAGACGGCGATGGCGACCGCATCGGAAGCGGCCGCGTCGCTCTCCCATGCCGAGGCGCGGGCCGCGGACCTCGCGGTGCGGGCGCCGTTTGCCGGGGTGTTGACCGACGTGCCGGCGGGGTTGCGGCGCGGCGATGACATCAAACGGCTCGAACCGCTCGGGGTGCTGGTCGACCCCGACGCGGCCGTGGTGGAGGCCTATGTCGGGGAGGCCGATCTCGACCGCGTGCAGAAGGGGGCGCGAGCGGCGTTTCTGCGCGAAGACGGGCTGCGGATGGAGTTGCAGGTGCGTGAAATCGATCGGGTGTCCACCCGGATGCTGGAAGCGGTCGAACTCGCCTCCCCCAATGGCGGCGCGGTGCCGGCACGGCGGGACGGGCATGGTGGCATGGTGCCGGAGCACGCGGTCTACCGGGTGCAGCTTGGCCTGGTCGGCGCGCGTGTGACCGTCACACGGCGGCTGGCGGGGCATGTGGTGATCGAGGGGCCGGCGGAAAGCCTGGTGCGCGCGACCTATCGGCGGACGGTCGCGATACTGTGGCGGGAATCGGCGCTGTAATGCGTCTCGCGCTTGCGGTCTTGGCGCGGCGGCGGCATGGTCCGGCGCGACGGAACGTGACACTTCGACGGGATCGATATGGCCTATACGAGTAAATTCAGCCGGGATCGCAGCCGTCGCCGGCGGCAGGCGATGTGGCGGGGGACGCTGTGGCTGCTGGGGGCGGCGGTGCTCGGCGGGCTCGGCTACTCCGCCTATCAGACCGGAACGCTGCTGGCCGAAGCCCGCGTGCGCGAGCTGGATGCGCGGTTGGTTGAACTGTCCGGGCGGCTCGATGCCGGCAATGGCGAGGCCGCGCGGCTGCGCGTCACGCTGGCCGAGGCGCGCCAGGCGGTGGCGACCCTGCAAGCCCGCTATGAGGCCGACGTGCCGAAAGGCGAGCCTGCCGAGATCTACGCCGCGGCGAAGGAGCGGCTGGCGCAGGGCGTGCCGCCGGCACGGCTGACCCAGGTGCTGCGCGAGGCCGCCGTGGCCAAGCCCTGCGACGCCCGGGTGATCCGCAAGCGCTTCGCCCTGCAACAGGCCGTCCGCAATTCCGAGGACACCGCGCAACTGCTGGAAGGCCTGATCCAGGTCTCCGCCGCGCCCGGAGGGACGGACGTGGCCAAGACGACGGTGGTCACCATCACGCGCGCCTGGGCGGCCGAACCGGTCAAACTCACCGGACTGCCGGCGCGGCAGGATATCGCGATCAACAACGCCGTGCTGCGCCTCACCGTCGAGGCGGCCGACGTCGCGGGGTACGCGAACGCCTCGCTCTCGGTGTGCGGGGGCAAGGGGTAGGGCGCCCGCACTCTGGGTGAGGGGGTTGGGTTGAGGGAAGGAAGCGGTTCTTTTTTGAAAAAAAGAACCAAAAAACTTTTGTCCGTTGGCTTCGCGCCCTGCGCGGCGTTGGGCTTCGGGCATGCTTCGCCTTCCGCGCAACGCCGTCAGGCGATGCCGGTTTACGGGTCGGTCGAGCTGATTCGGGGTACGGGTGGGCCGCGTTCCCGCACGACCGGGCGTAGGGCATGCCTCGGGCGCGACGGGCCGCGCCGACACCACAGGCGGATTCCCTGACCGGCGCGCCAGGGCGCGGGTACGGCGATCCATTCCACATAAGGCTCGTACGCGAGGTCCTCCGCCTCCGGCGCGGCTTCCATCACGCCCGTGTAGGCGAGCGCATGCCTCCCTCCCCGGACCCCGCCCAACAGGGCGGCCAGCAGCACGCGCAGCAGACCGCCAAGAATGGCGGCGATGCCGGGTGCGGTGAGGGTGGGCCGTTGGGGCATGCGGTGCGTGTCACTCCTGATTTCTATCAGGGTAATATAAATGACTTTCTCGCCACGTGCAAGCCCAATCCGCGATCCCCGGTAAATTTTCTTTCCGCCGGTATCTCGGCCTCCCGCGCAGGCCGGGGCCGTTGGCCCCTTTCTCATTCAGCACCCTCTCAAACGGAATGCGGGTCTGGGGGATCATCCCCCAGCGGGGTCAAGGGGCAGAGCCCCTTGCCTTCCTTGTCAGCGAACCGCTCAGTGCGCCGAGGCGCCGCCGAGGTAGGCGGCGCGGACTTGGGGGTTGGTCCAGAGGTCTTGCGGGGCTCCGGAGACGAGGAGGCGGCCGGTTTCGAGGACGTAGCCGCGGTCGGCGACGGAGAGGGCCATGTTGGCGTTTTGCTCGACCAGCAGGACGGTGGTGCCGCGTTTGCGGATATCGGCGACGATGCGGAAGACTTGCTGGACGATGAGGGGGGCGAGGCCGAGGGAGGGTTCGTCGAGCAGGAGGAGTTCGGGCTTGGCCATGAGGCCGCGGGCGACGGCGACCATTTGGAGCTGGCCGCCGGAGAGGGTCCAGCCCAGGGCGTTTTCGAGGCGCTTGAGGTCGGCGAAGAAGGTCAGCATTTCATCGACCTCGGTTTCCAACGTCCGGCGGGGCACGCCTTTGCGGTTGGAGGCGCCGAGCATGATGTTTTCGCGCACGGTGAGGCCGGGGAAGATGCGGCGGCCTTCGGGCACGTGGGAGATGCCGAGGCGGACGATGGCTTCCGGCTTGAGGCCGAGGATGGATTTGCCGCGATAGAGGACTTCGCCGCTGACCTGCGGGACGAGGCCCGAGAGGGTGCGCAGCGTGGTGCTTTTGCCGGCGCCGTTGGAGCCGAGGAGGGTGACGATTTCGCCCTGATCGACGCTGATATCCAGGCCTTTCAGGACGGGGCCGGCGCCGTATCCGGCGGTGAGGCCCTTGATCTCAAGCAGCTTCATTTTTACGCGGCTCCCCGAGATAGGCGGCAATCACGTCCGGGTGGCTCAGCACGTCGGCCGGCTTGCCGTCGGCGATGCGCTTGCCGAAGTTGAGCACGGTGATGTGGTCGGCCACCTGCTCGACGAGATTCATGTCGTGGTCGATGATCATGATGGTGAGGCCATGGCCCTTGAGGCGCTTGAGCAGGTTGCCGAGCTCGACCTTCTCGGTGAGGTTGAGGCCGGCGGCGGGCTCATCGAGCAGCAGGGTGTGCGGGCTGGCGGCCAGCGCGCGGGCGATTTCGACGTAGCGCTGATGGCCGTAGGAGAGATCGCCGACCATGCGATGCGCGTCGTGGCGCATCTCCACGAAGTCGAGCGCGGCCAGCGCCCGGGCGACGACCGCCTGCGGGTTTTTGGCGACGTCGTTGCCTTCACGCTCGGCGCCGATCATCACGTTCTCCAGCACCGTCATGCCGCGGAAGACGCGGATGTTCTGGTAGGTGCGGGCGAGGCCGGCGCGGTTGCGGTTATGCGGCGCCAGCGTGGTGATGTCCTTGCCGACGAAGGTGATCTTGCCGCCGGTCGCCTCGTAGAGCCCGGTGACGACGTTGATGAACGTCGTCTTGCCCGAGCCGTTCGGCCCGATCAGCGCATGCACGGTGCCGCGGCGCACGGTGAGGTTGACGCCATCGACCGCCTTGAGGCCGCCGAAATGCTTGGCGAGGTCCGCCACCACCAACACCGGCTCATCCGTCGCCTCGCCCTTCTGGGCCAGGAGGGGCAGCGGCGGCACGGCGCCGGTGATGGGTTTGCGGCGCTCGCGCATGCGCAGGTCGACGAAGCCCCAGAGACCGTCGGGCAGGAAGACCATGATGAGGATGACCGAGGCGCCGTAGACCGCGAGGTAGACCTGTTTGAGGAAACGCAGCCATTCGG
>CAIWAJ010000767.1:0-4350 GCA_903910565.1 uncultured Rhodospirillales bacterium | reverse complement strand
GGCGGGGCCAGGGGGGCGCTCGCCGGCGCTGGGCAGCAGGAGGCCGCCGGCGCGGAAACTCCCGGGCGCCTCCAGCACGCCGCGCAGGATGTTGCAGCGGCCGAGGAATGAGGCGACGAAAATATCGGCCGGCCGCTCGTAGAGCTCCTCCGGCGAGCCGATCTGCCGCACCCGGCCGCGATCCATCACCACCAGGCGATCGGCCATGGTGAGGGCCTCCTCCTGGTCATGGGTGACGAAGAGCGTGGTGAGACCGAGGCGCTGTTGTAGGGCGCGGATCTCGACGCGCACCTCGGCGCGCAGCCGGGCGTCAAGATTGGAGAGCGGTTCGTCGAGCAGGAAGATGCCGGGGTTGACCACGAGGGCGCGGGCGAGGGCCACGCGCTGTTGCTGGCCGCCGGAGAGCTGGGAGATGCGGCGCTCGGCGTAGCCATCGAGGCGGACCAGGCGCAGCGCCTCAGTGATGCGGGTTTCGCGCTCGGGGCGCGGGACTTTGCGCATTTCGAGGCCGAAGCCGACGTTCTCCGCCACCGTCATGTGCGGAAACAGCGCATAGCCCTGGAACACCATGGCGGTATCGCGCCCATAGGGCGGCGCCCGCGTGACATCGGCGCCCCCGATCAGCACCCGCCCGGCGCTCGGCTGCACGAAACCGGCGACCATGCGCAGCGTCGTCGTTTTGCCGCAACCGGACGGACCGAGCAGCGCCACCAGCTCGCCCTGCGCGACCTCGAGATCCACCCGATCCACCGCCACCGTAGCGCCATAGGTCCGGCGCAACCCATCGAGCACCAGGTTCGTCACGACGTGATCTTTCCGCGCGTCATGACACGACTCGCGACAGGCTCACGAACCGGTCGGTGATCAGCATCAGCGCGCCGATCATCACGATCTGCACCGTGGCCACCGCCGCCAATGTCGGGTCCACCCGGAATTCCAGGTAGTTCAGCATCGCGACCGGCAGCGTGGAGCGGCCAGGCCCGACCAGGAGCAAGGTAAGTTCAAGGTTTTCAAAACTCTGAATGAAGCTGAACAAGGCCCCCGCCACCACGCCGGAGCGCATCATCGGCAGCGTCACGCGGCGAAACACCGTCCACGGCCGCGCGCCAAGATTGGCCGCCGCCTCCTCCGCCGCCGGATGCAGCCCCTGCAGCGAGGCCGCAACAAGCCGCACCGTCCATGGCACGGTGAGCAGCACATGCGCCGCGATCAGGCCCGGCAAAGTCGCGACAATCTGGAAATCCAGCGCGTCGTCGATCTGCACGAACATCACATACAGCGCCGTCCCCAGCACCACCCCAGGCACCGCGAGCGGCCCCATCAGCAGCGTGTTCACGAAGCCCCGCGCCGGCAGCCGCGCCCGCACCAGCGCATAGGCCGCAGCCGTCCCGACCGTCACGCCGATCACCGTGGCAACCACCGCAAGCTGCAGCGAATTGACGAAGCCGCGATAGAATTCCCGCTGCTCCCAGGCGTTCACATACCAGCGCCACGTATAGCCCTCGGGGGGAAACGACACCACTTCCTGGTCAAAGAAACTCAGATACATCACAGCCGCCATCGGCAGCAGCACGGTGACGAACACCATGCCGACCCCACCGCGCCACAGGAAGCCGCGAACCGATTGCATGGCAGCAATCTGCGGGCTGATGACGCGGCGCACAAGAGGGGAGGCGCATCGGAGGCAAGGGTGTTCTTTTTGTGAACAAAAAGAACCAAAAGACTTTCTGATCCATCCATGCCGTTGGCGTACTCTCACGGGATGGTTGGGCGCGGAACACACCAAACGAACAAAGCTTTTTTCTTTTTTTCCAAAAAAAAGAAGCGCTTCCTCGCCTCCCCCCGGGGGAGTGACCGAACGCCCCGCCCAGGCTAGCCTCTCCCCATGATCGCCATCGATTGGGGCACCACCAGCTTCCGCGCCTTCCGCCTCGCCGCCGACGGCGCCATCCTCGCGCGCGCCCAGGCGCCGGACGGCATCCTCGCCGTACAGGACCAGGATTTCGCGTCCGTCCTGCGCCGCCACATCGGCGCCTGGATCGCCGATGGCGAGCGCCAGGTCCTGCTCTCCGGCATGGTCGGCAGCCGCCAGGGCTGGGTCGAGGCCCCCTACGCCCCCTGCCCCGCCGGCGCCGCCGACATCGCCGCCGCCCTCGTCCGCGTCCCCTTCGCCGACGCCGAAACCCTCCTCGTCCCCGGCCTGTCCGACCGTGACGAGGGCGGCGTGCCCGAAGTGATGCGCGGCGAGGAAACCCAGATCATCGGCGTCATCGACTACCTCGCCGACGGCATCGCCTGCCTGCCCGGCAGCCACTCCAAATGGGCGCGCATCGGCGGCGGCCGCATCCTCGGCTACCGCACCTTCTTCTCCGGCGAAGCCTTCGCCGCCATGCGCAGCGCCACCATCCTCGGCCGCATGATGCAGGATGGCGAAACCGACCTCCCCGCCTTCGCCCGCGGCCTCGCCCGCGCCGGCGATGGCGGCCACCTCCTGCACCACCTCTTCGGCGTCCGCACCCTCGGCCTGTTCGGCCAACTCGCCGAGAGCGACAGCGCCTCCTACCTCTCCGGCCTGCTGATCGGCCACGAGGTCCGCGCCGCCATGCCGCCCGGCGCCCGCGTCCACCTCATCGGCGCCCCGGCCCTGTGCGGCCTCTACGCCCGCGCCATCGAGGCCGCCGGCGGCATGGCCATCCTCGAGGACAGCGACGCCGCCGCCCGCGGCCTCTATCTGATCGGACGCACCGCGCCATGGAGCTGAAACCCTTCCTCGCCCGCTGCCCCCTCATCGCCATCCTCCGCGGCGTCAAACCCGACGAAGCCGTCGACATCGCCGCCGCCCTCGATGACGCCGGGATCAGCATCGTCGAAGTCCCGCTCAACTCGCCCGACCCCGTCGAAAGCATCGGCCGCATCGCCGCCCGCTTCGGCGGCCACATGCTGGTCGGCGCCGGCACGGTGATGACCGAGCGCCAGGTCGTCGAAATCGCCGACGCCGGCGGCCGCCTCATCGTCACCCCCCATGCCTCCGCCGCGGTGGTGAGCGCGGCCAAGCATCGCGGCATGATCGCCTGCCCCGGCATGTTCACCCCCACCGAAGCCTTCGCCATGCTGAGCCTCGGTGCCGACGCGCTGAAGCTCTTCCCCGCCGAGGCCGCCTCCCCCGCCGTGCTGAAATCGCTCCGCGCCGTGCTCCCCTCCGGCACCCGCATCCTCCCGGTCGGCGGCATCGATGCCACCAACATGGCCGCCTGGCGCGCCGCCGGCGCCGCCGGCTTCGGCATCGGCTCCTCGATCTACAAGCCAGGCGACTCCGCCGAAACCGTCGCCGCCAAGGCCCGCACGCTCCTCTCAGCCCTATGAGCGCGATCTTCGCCGACCTCTCCGCGGCCCAAATCCTCGTCATGGCGCTCGGCCTCGCCATGGCGTCCCTCGCCCGCGGCTATTCCGGCTTCGGCTTCTCCGCCCTCCTCGTCGCCTCCTGGTCCCTGGTCGGCGCCCCCTCCCAGGCCGTCGCCGTCACCCTGGTGCTGGAAGTCGTCGCCTCCATCGTCCAGGCTGCCTCCGTCTGGCGGGACGTGCCCTGGAAACGCGTCGGCTCCCTCCTCATCGGCGCCCTCATCGGCGTCCCGATCGGCGTGCTCTTCCTCGCCCACGTCGCCCCCAACGGCATCCGCATCGGCCTCGCCCTCTTCGTCCTCGCCGCCGCCGGCCTGATGCTGGCCGGCTGGCGGCGGCAGCGCCGCAGCGGCCCGGCCGGCGTCGCCGCGGTCGGCGTCGTCTCCGGCATCGCCAATGGCGCCGTCGGCATGGGCGGCCTCCCCGTCGCCCTCTTCCTCACCGCCGAGGGCGACAGCCCGCGCGCCATCCGCGCCGCCGCCATCGCCTATTTCTTCCTGCTCGACAGCGGCAGCTTCGCCCTGCTCTCCGCCCAAGGCCTGGTCGCCGCCCCCACACTCGGCCTCGCCGCCGCCTCCTTCCCCCTCCTGCTGCTCGGCATGTGGATCGGCGCCAAACACTTCCACGTCACCACCCCCGAAACCTTCCGGCGCACCACCCTGTGCCTGCTTGTGCTGCTCGCCGTTCTGGTGCTGGTGCGGGCGCTGGTTTAAGTGAAGGCAAGCGCTGCTTTTTTGAAAAAAAGAAGCAAAAAACTTTTATCCGTTTGGTGCGTACCGCTCCCCACCATCGCGCCTGCGTACGCCAACGGCATGGAATCGAATAAAAAAGTTTTGGGGCTGGCCTAGATAAGCCAAAAAGGCTTATTTATCATATGGTTATGACACGTCGCGAAGCCGGCTTTCTTCTAACATTCAGCATGACCTCGTTAGTCAATTTGTGGCTGGAACG
>CAIWAJ010000766.1:0-5686 GCA_903910565.1 uncultured Rhodospirillales bacterium | reverse complement strand
CCGTTGGTGCCCTTGCGCATGGAGGCCGCGACCAGCACGGCGCCGGCGCCGTTGTGGCGGATCTCGGATTGCGGCGGCTCGGCATAGCCCTCGCGGATGGTGGCGATATCGCCGAGGCGGATGCTGCGCCCGCCGCTCGCCACCGGCACCTCGGCCAGCGCCGCTGCGCCGGCGATGGCGCCCTCGACGCGGACGGGAATGCGCGTCACCCCGCTCTCCACGATGCCGGCCGGGATCACTGCGTTCTGCCGCGCCAGGGCCTGGGCGATCTGCGGCACGGTGACGCCGAGGGAGGCGAGGCGGGCGTGGCTGAATTCGACGAACACGGCGCGGCTCTGCTCGCCGGCGATGTTGACCTTCTGGATGCCCGGCACCGCCATCAGCCGATCGCGCACCCGCTCGGCTTGCCGCACCAGTTCGGCATTTTCGGCGCCGGTGATGGCGAAAACGGCGCCGTAGACGTCGGTATATTCGTCGTTCACCGCCGGGCCGAGCACGCCGGCGGGGATTTCCGGGCGCAGGTCGTCGAGCTTCTTGCGGGCCTGATAGTAGAGGCTGGGGACCTCGGCGGGCGGCGTATCGTCGCGGAAATTCACCGTCAGCGCGGCGAAGCCGGGGCGTACGAAAGTGACGATGTGGTCGAGGTAGGCGAGGTCCTGCAGCTTGCGCTCGATGCGCTCGGCCACCTGGTTCTGCGTCTCCTCCGCCGTCGCCCCCGGCCATACCGCGGTGACGATCAGCAGCTTGACGGTGAAGGACGGGTCCTCCGCGCGGCCGAGGCGGGTGTAGGAGAGCCCGCCGGCGGCGAACAGCAGGGCGATGAGGAAGCCGACCAGGCTCTTATGCGCGACCGCCCAGGCCGAGAGATTGAAGCGGCCCATTACACGCCCGCCGGGCGGGTATCGGCGATGCGCACGCGGGCGGCGGGATCGAGCTTCTGCACCCCGAGCGCCACCACCAGATCGCCCTCGCGCAGGCCGCCGAGCAGCACGCGCTCCTGCTGCATCGCTTGCACCGTCACCTTGCGCGCCTCGATCCGGCCGGTGGCGGCATCGACCACCCATACCATTGGCCCGGCGCCGCGATCGGTCAGCGCCGCGGCAGGGAGGCGGGCGAAATTCTCCCCGGCGGGGGAAGCGAGGGTCAGCGTCGCGGTCATGCCGATGGCGAGCCAGGGGGGCGGGGTGGCGATGGTGTAGCGGGCGGCGTAGGTGCGCAGCTTGGGGTCCGCTGCGGCGGCCACCTCACGCAAAGTCGCGGTGAGCTTCTCCTCCGGCCGCGCCCAGAGCGTGACCTGGGCGGTGGTGCCGGCCACGGCGACGGCCGATTCCGGCAAGGCGAGTTCGACTTCCAGCGCGCCGGCATCGGCGAGGCGCAGCACCGGCTGGCCCTCGGCGACGACGGTGCCGGGATCGGCCACCACGGCGGTGACGACGCCATCCATTGGGGCACGCAATTCGGCGTAGTCGAGCCGGTTGCGCGCCAGCGCAAGGGCGGCGCGGGCGGAAATTACCCGCTCCTGCGCGCTGCGGGCGGCGGCCTGCTTGGCTTCGTCGGCGGCGGTGGAGGTCCAGCCCTGGCCGGCCAAGGTGCGGCTGCGCCCGGCATCCGCGGTGGCCTGGGCGGATTGCGCCTCGGCGCTGAGGAGGTCAGCGGTGGCGCTGCGCAAGGCGAGGGCGAGATCGGCGGTGTCGAGCCGGGCGAGCACCTGCCCGGCCTTCACCCGTGCGCCGAGATCAACCTCGCGCGCCACCATGCGGCCGGCGGCGCGAAAGCCGATATCGGCCTCGCGGCGAGGCCGGATCACCCCGGCATAGGCGCGGCTGGCTTGGGCTGGCGCGAGCTCCACCCGCACCACCTGCACCGGCCGCGGTGCATCGGCCACGCTCGCCTGGGTGCGCTCGAAACAAGCGGTCAAGGCGAGTGGGAGGAGCAGCGGCAGCAGGCGGAGGACGGACATGGGACACCTCGGATGGGCAGTCCCCGTTATATCGATGACGATGTGACGAATGTCAATATTCGTCAGTTCAATTTCACCCGTCCGGCCGCAGCGCCCGCAGGCAGAACTCGGCCATCCCCGCCGCCATGGCCTCGAGATCGTCATCCATGCATTGCTGCACCAGCGTGGGATGGCAGAAGCCGATCATGGTGCCGTGGATCAGCCGGCCGGTCGCATCCGGGTCAAGCCGGGCGAAGCTGCCATCGGCCTGGCCGTCCATCACGATGTGGCGCACCGCGTTGTCGATGTCGCGCACATGCTCCTTGACGACGCCCCAGTGCTCCTCCATGGCGACGGCGACCATCTCGATCATCCGGCGTTCCTGAAAGGCGAGCTCCAGCGTTCCCTGCTGTATCGTGCGGAAAACCGCGCGAATCCGGTCCGCCGGCGTGCCCGGTCCACGGGCCACCGCCCAGGCCCGATCGCTCAGCAGCCCCACCACCCGGGCGCAGATCGCCTCATTGATCGCGGCCTTGCTGGAGAAAAAGCGATAGACATTGGCCGGCGACATGCCGAGCTCACGCGCAATATCGGCCACCGCGGTCTTCTGGTAGCCCATCGTGCGAAACAGCCGCTCGGCAGTCTCCACGATCAACGCACGCGTCGCCTCCGCCCGGCTGGTTTCCGGGCGGGGCGCATCGAGGGGGGAGGAACTGGCGCTCATTCGCCTAACATATGACGAAATCCGTCATATGTCACTCTTCAAACCCAACATACCGCACAAACCGCTCATTCGGCTCGCGATCCGCCTTCACCGTGTTGGCGGCGAACTCCTCATTCGGATACCCCATGGCGATGCAGGTCATGATCACCTCCCCCTCCGGAATCCCCGCCTCCTCGCGCACGATCTCCGAGCGCATGATCCCCTGCCCGTTCACCACCGTCCCCAGCCCGCGATCCCACGCCGCCAGGCAAATCCCATAGGACAGCGCGCCGAGATCGAAATGCACCACCGCCCCCGGGTCCAACTCCCGATCATAGGTCAACACCAGTGACACCGGCGCATCGAACTGCCGAAACCCGCGCATCACCCAATCCTGCCGCATCGCCTTGTCGTGCCGCTCGATCCCCATCGCCGCGAACAGCTTCACCGCGATCGCCACCTGCCGGCCACGATGCACGCCCTCATACTCCCCATGGCTGACGATATCCCGATTGGCCTTCCCGCCCGCCAGCATGGTCTCGGTATTGCGCCGCCGCACCCGCTCCAGCGGCGCCCCGGTCAACACATGCACATGCCACGGCTGCGTGTTCATCGAGGAAGGCGCCGCCTTCGCCACCTCCAAAATCTCCTCGATCACCGCCCGCGGCACCGGGTCATTCTTATAGCCGCGAATGCTGCGGCGGGTCTGCGCCAGCGTCTCGAATTCCATAACGTCCCTCACCTCACCATTTCCACCACTGTGCCACCCGCGCCCGGATTGTCCAACCCGCCCCCCCCCGGTCTATACTCACCCCAACGCCAAGGAACCGCCCCCAATGACCGAAATCCGGGACATCCCCCTCCCCACACCCCGCATGATCGCCCGCATCGAGGGCGCCATCGGCTGGATGATTTTCAACCAGCCCGAAAAGCGCAACGCCGTCTCCGCCGCCATGTGGCAAGCCATCCCCGCCATCATGGACGCCTTCGAGGCTGACCCCGCCGTCCGCGTCATCGTCCTGCGCGGCGCCGGCGAAACCTCCTTCGTCGCCGGCGCCGACATCAGCGAGTTCGAACACCTCCGCGCCACCCCCGCACAAGTCGCCAAATACGAGGCCGACTCCGACGCCGCCGCCCACCGCATCGCCTCCTCCCCCAAACCCACCATCGCCATGATCCGCGGCTTCTGCATCGGCGGCGGCGTCGGCATCGCCCTTGACTGCGACCTCCGCATCGCCGCCGAAGGCGCCAAATTCGGCGTCCCCGCCACCCGCCTCGGCCTCGGCTACGGCCCCTCCGGCGTCAAACGCCTCATGGACCTCGTCGGCCCCTCCCACGTGAAGGAAATCTTCTTCACCGCCCGCCACTTCACCGCCGCCGAAGCCCTCGGCATGGGCCTCGTCAACCGCGTCACCCCGGACGACACCCTCGAATCCTACGTCCGCGACTACGCCACCACCATCGGCCAGAACGCGCCGATGACCATGCGCGCCGTCAAACGCACCGTCGCCGAACTCTCCAAAACCTCCCCCACCGCCGACATCGCCGAATGCGACCGCCTCGTGCAGGCCTGCTTCGACAGCGAAGACTACGTCGAAGGCCGCCGCGCCTTCATGGAAAAACGCCGCCCCGTCTTCAAGGGCCGCTGAAACACAAAGGGAAGAAACCAATGGCCGCCAAAATCGTCGTCGTCCCCATGGGCGACTCCGACGTCAAAATCAGCACCGACATGGCCCCCGCCGGCTATGACCTCGTGGTCGCCCGCCCCAATACCGCCGAATTCCGCGCCGCCATGCCCGACATGAAATACCTCATCGGCCTCGGTGACCCCTCCATGGACGACGCCTTCTACCGCTCCGCCCCCAAACTCAAACTCGTCCAGCTCCTCTCCGCCGGCTATGACCGCTGCGACATCGAAGCCGCCCGCCGCGCCAGCGTCCCCATCGCCAATAACGGCGGCGCCAACGCCGTCGCCGTCGCCGAACACGCCCTCCTCCTCATGCTCGCCGTCTGCCGCCGCCTCACCTGGCAGCACGAAAACGTCGCCGCCGGCCGCTGGCGCGGCAATGACTGGCAGGACAAACACATCTACGAAATCCAAGGCCGCACCCTCGGCATCATCGGCCTCGGCACCATCGGCAAAAAAGTCGCCCGCCTCGGCCGCGCCTTCGGCATGAACGTCATCTACTACGACGTCGCCCGCCTCAACGAAGACGCCGAAGACGCCATCGGCGCCCGCTTCCGCCTGATGGACGAAGTCCTCCGCGAAGCTGACATCGTCAGCCTCCACGTCCCCCTCCTCCCCACCACCCGCCACATGATCAGCACCCCCCAGCTCAAATCAATGAAACCCACCGCCATCCTCATCAACACCTGCCGCGGCCCCGTCGTCGACGAAGTAGCCCTCCACACCGCCCTCTCCGACGGCACCATCTTCGCCGCCGGCCTCGATGTCTTCGAACAAGAACCCCCGCAACCCGACAACCCCCTCTTCTCCCTCGACAACGTCACCCTCACCGCCCACCTCGCCGGCCCCACCTGGGAAAACCGCTTCAAACGCTTCCGCAATGCCTTCGATAACGTGCAACGCGTGGAACGCGGCGACGCGCCCTACTGGGTCATCCCCGAACTGCGCTAACCCACCCCCAAACGCTCCAACCCCGCCCCCGCAACCCCCATCCCGCCATCAACAGCCTCCCCCCGTAGGGCGCACCGCCGAAGGCGCTGCGCCACCCCACGCACGACCACCAACCAATCGTCGTCATCCCGAACCCCACCCCGCCATCGCAACCCCACCCCGTCATCGCGCACCCCACCCCGTCATCGCGAACCCCATCCCGTCATTGCGCACCCCACCCCGCCATCGCGCACCCCACCCCGTCATCGCGCACCCCACCCCATCATCGCGAACCACACCTCGCCATCGCGAACCCCACCTCGCCATCGCGAACCCCACCCCATCATCCCGAACCCCACCCCGCCATCGCAACCCCCACCCCGTCATCGCGAACCCCACCTCGCCATCGCGACCCCCACCCCGTCAT
>CAIWAJ010000765.1:0-4688 GCA_903910565.1 uncultured Rhodospirillales bacterium | reverse complement strand
GGGGCTGCCGGCGGAGAGCTACCTCGACACCGGCAATCGCGGCGCCTTCGCGGATGGCCGCGAGGCTGGATCGGCCTATGCCCAGGCGGTGTGGCGGCGGGCGGCCTGCGCGCCGTTGCGGATGGCGGGCGCCGAGGTATGGGCGGCGCAGGCGCGGCTGCTGGCGCGGGCGGCGGCGATGGGGTTCGTGCGCACGGACGACCCGGCGCCGGCGCTATGGGCGGATGGTGGGGTGACGGAGGGCGTGCGGATTGGCCGGCTATGGCGGTTCAGGCTGCCTGCCCCGGCGCGGCGGCTACGCCTGCGCTCCCGCCGCGCGGTGCCGGCGGAGATGAGGCCCGGAGACCCCGATGGGCGGCGGCTCGGCGTGGCGGTGGACCTGCTGCGCGCCGACGGCAAGCGGATCGATCTCGCCCAAGCGCGCGAGGGATGGCACGCGCTGGAGGGCGAGCTGCGCTGGACGGATGGGGATGCGAGATTGCCGGTGGCGGGGGTTTCGGCGATCGAGGTCAATCTGCCGGCTCTGGTGGAGTATTGGGCGTCGCAGGAGGGAGTTAAGGCGTTCTTTTTGTGAACAAAAAGAACCAAAAAACGTTTTGGCACTTCGTTGCCGTTGGCTTGCCATCCCGGGATGGTTGGGAGCGGTACATGCCAAGAGGGCAGAAGTTTTTTGCTTCTTTTTTTCCAAAAAAGCAGCGCTTACTTCCTCCTCGCCCGCTGCATCAGCGCCACCGCCGCGCTGTCAAACACATGCGACCAGTCACCATCCCCGCGCGGGCGGAACAGGCGCATCGCGGGATACCAGGGGTTGTCGCCGCGCTCCTGCAGCCAGAGCCAATGCGCGTTGCGGCCGAGCAGAACCCAGACCGGACGGCCCATCGCGCCGGTGAGGTGGGCCACCGCGGTATCGGTCATGATGACGAGGTCGAGCAGGGCGACGGCGGCCGCGGTATCGGCGAAATGGCGCAGGTGCGGCGCGAGGTCGATGAGGCCAGAACCCTGCGCGTCGCGCGCGATCTCGGCTTCGGGGGGGCCTTTTTGCAGGCTGAAAAGCTGCACGCCCGGCTGATCGAAGGCGTCGATGAAGCGGCGGAGGGATTGGGCGCGTTCGGCGTTGCGCACGAAGGTGGTGCTGCCGGACCAGACGATGCCGACCCGCAGGCGATCGCCGGCCTGGTCGATCACCGGGCGCAGGGCGGCCATGCGGGCGGGGTCCGGCTTGATGAAAGGGGCGGCGGGGATGCGCTCGGGGCTGGGGGTGAAAAATCCGGGCAGGCTGCACTGCCAGGCGTGCGCGTCAGCGTCCGGCAGGGGGTCGCCCTGGAGGACGATGCGATCGGCAACCCCGAGGGTGTGGAACAGCTCGACCAGCTCCGGCGGGGATTCGACGATCAGCTCGCCGCCGAGCGCCTTGACCATCGGCAAATACCGGCAGGCCCAGATCATGTCGCCAAAGCCCTGCTCGGCCAGGAGCAGCAGGCGCCGCCCGGCATAGGGGCCGCCATTCCAGCGCCGGCCGGGCGCCGCGCGGAGGGGGACCAGGCCGTTCTCCAGGCGCACTTCGTAGTCGGGCCAGGCGGCGGCGAGGTTGTTGAGGTGGAGGTAGGAGCGCGCGCGATCCCAGCGCGCCATCGCATGGTCGGGCGCCAGCCGCAGGGCGGTGGTGAAGGCGAGCGCCGCCTCGCCATGGCGGCCAGCCTCGGCGAGGGAAATGCCACGATTGTAATGCAGGCCGCCATCGCCGGGCGTGGCTTCGAGGGCGATGTCATGGCAGCCGATTGCGCTCTCGGACAGGCCGAGCCGGGTCAAGGCGTTGCCGAGATTGGTCCAGATCGCGGGAGGCGGCGAATCGACCGCCAAGGCGCGACGGTAGCTGGCGACGGCGTCATGGTACTTGCCCTGGCTGGCCTGCATCACGCCGCAGGCGTTGCGCAGCGCGCTTGAATCGGGGTGCAGCAACAAGGCGCGTTGCAGCACGATCTCGCCCTCCTGGCTCTGCCCGGCGAGATGGAGGTCCGTGGCGTCGCGAATGGCGAGGTCGATCGCGTCGATGATGTCCGTCATGTCGCTCCCGCACAGCGTCGAATTGCCCCTTCGGGTACGCGAATCGCCGGCGCATTGGCAAGATGGCAGGCATGCGGCGCGCCCGCCGCAGAAAGCCGTCAATCCGGCGAATAACGTTCCTCCACGGCTTGATCTTTCAGCAAATCGGGGTCAGGATTCGTTTAATGACTAAATTTTGTCCCTTAAGGGGTAGGGATTCGCCAAAAATGGCACTTCTGAACCGTGCGATTCGTCGCGCTGAGAAAAGTAAGGCTGAGAAGGCGCGCGGGGCTTCGATGGTGATCGAGAGCCTTGAGCCGCGCCTGCTGCTCTCCGCGGGGCCGGTGAGCCAGGCGGCGCTGCATGCCGTGCAGGACAACCTTACCAACCTGGAAACCGTGCTCAAGGGGCTCGAAACGGTCGGCGCGATGTCGCAGACCGCGGCGTTGATCAGCGCCAATGGGAGCACCACCGCCGGCGGGATCACGCAGATCCACCAGATCTTCGAGAACACCGTGATCGGTGCGATCAAGCAGGAGCTCTCGGCGTCGAGCCTGTCGTCGGATCTGAACGACGTTGGCACGCTGGCCTCGGTGCTGCAGACGAACTTGCAGAATATTCTTGGCACTGACGACCCGCAGCATCACGGCGTCGTGAGTGGCAGTTTCGTCACCACCGCCGCGACCTCCACCACCATCGAGACCGACGTCACGACGCTGAATTTCAGCCTGACCGATCAGGTCTCCACCAGCTTCGATTTCAATCTCGGGCCTTCGGTCAGCAAGTTCGGCATCAGCGTGCCGAACAGCACCGGCAATACGCTGGTGACGAACTATACGTTCTCGTTCTCCGTGACGATGGACCAGTTCAATCTCGGGAGCTCGCCGACCCCGGCGCAGGAGCAGGCCGGGTTCCATCTCAGCAACGCGTCCTTTACCACCAGCTTCCATGCCACGGCCGATCTGTCGGGCAAGGAGTTCGACGTCGGTATCCTGGCGTTGACGGTCGATCCGGCGCACCCGGTGCCGGTCAACGTCGCGAGCACGATGACCGCCTCGACGTTCTCGGCTGGCGGCGCAACGCTGGCGGCCGACGCCTCGGCGATCAGCGGTGGCAGCACGGCATCGCTGACGGGCGGCGGGGCTTTGACGACCGTGGCGCTGAGCGGCAACACCAACGGCATATCCGCGACGCCGCTGGTGGATATTCCGTTGCTGCTCACCGAGGGTCACACGATTCCGGGCATCGCGACCATCGGCACCGATGTCCATATCAAGGTGACCGGCCATGAGGTCGGCACCGATCAGGTGATCCCGACCGCGGCGCTGGTCTCGGCGTTGCAGACGGCGACGGGGAATGCGAGCTTCGATCCGACGAACCTCAACACCTTCCTGCCCGGCGATCTGGCCAACGAACTGGGCAAGGTCGGGACCTATCTCGACACGCTGTCGCAGGTGCCGAGCCTCGATATCCCGATCCCCTTCACCAACGGCACCACGATCGGCCAGGTCACGGATCTGGCGAATTCGTTCAACACGCTGATCATCCAGCCGCTGGAAGCCACCGTTGGCGCGGTCGGTTTCACCGAGGGGCAGGTCAGCGCCGGCGCCGGGCACGACGTGATTGGCACGGCGATCGGCACGAACGCGCTCGCCAACCTGCCGGCCCAGATCGCGCTGCAGCTCACGCTCGACAACGGCAAGGTCTCGGCGCTGAAATTCGCGCCGACCTATCTCGACGGCAACGGCGTGGCGCAACCGATCGCCAGCGTCAACAATTTGGTGACCGCGGTGAACGCGGCGATCAATGCCAGCAACCTGAAGGGCTTCGTCCAGGCCTTCAACGCCGGCGGCGCGCTGGATCTGCGGCCGCTCACGCTCGACAAGGACGGCAACGCGCTCTCCAATCCGGCGACCAAGATCACGGTGTCGAGCCCCAAGGGCAGTTCGCTGTTCTCCAACATCCGCGCCTTCGGCATCCAGCTCGCCGAGCTGCTGCAACTGCCGGGCTACGACACCGTGCCGGCGACGCCGGCCGATGCCGTGACGCTCGGGACCACGCTGCTGGGCGAGCTGGGCCTGGCCTATGACGGCAATACCAACGCCATCACCTTCAGCCTCTCGCACCAATTCACCCTGCCGACGATCTCGACCGGGGTGGATTTCAACCTGCAGTTGGGCAACGTCGCCAATCTCGCGGTGACCAACGGAACGCTGTCGGTCGCGTCCAGCGTGCTGCTGAACATGACGGTGGGGCTCAGCCTCAATCCGCTGGGCAGCGACGTGAACCAGCCGGGTGGCCCGACCATCGGGGACGGGCAGAACGGCACCACCGATGTGAGCCTCGCCGATTTGCCGGTGGTGGTGACCGCGTCGAGCAATGGCACGGTGCCGCTGACCGCCAAGGCGATCGCCGGCGTCAGCACCAATCTGCCGGATATTCAGGTGATCGGGCGCGAGGGGGCTGTGGCGACCATCACCGTCGACCCGGCCTGGACGATGAGCAACCTCGAGACCGCCATCAAGTCGGCGTTCAGCAACAATCAGCTCAACGTCGTCTATGATACGGTCAGCCACAAACTCGGGGGATGTCCCGATCTCTGTTGAAATTGGCCGATCGAGCGCTGCTGGTTTGGACGTTATGCT
>CAIWAJ010000764.1:0-5991 GCA_903910565.1 uncultured Rhodospirillales bacterium | reverse complement strand
ATGACGCCGCTCAAACATCGCCTCGTAACCGAGCTTAAATTCCAAACCCGGCTGTATCAAAGTCGTTGACACGTTCCGCTCCGTCGTGTCTCGCAAACCTACGGAATCACAACCCACTGAAATCACTCAACCTCTTTAACGGTCAGGCTCTTACTGAACGATCCGTCCGCGCGAGCGCTCCGGCCGCGTCGCCGGCGCGACGACCTTCTCCGCCAGCGGCCGCGGAATATTGGCGGTCACAACCCCTGTTTCCATCCCTCACCCCGCCAACGCCCGCAACGCCGCCTCCGGTTCCCGCTCCAGGACACGCAACAGCGCGCGGGCTGCCGGGTCCGGTGCTGTGCGGCCTTGTTCCCAGTTGCGCAGCGTCGCGAGCGGCACGCCGATGGTCTTCGCGAAATCCGCCTGCGTCAGCCCAAGCCGGAGCCGGATGGTTGCGGCCCGCGGGGCCGTGATAACCGGTGGCGCTTCATCCGGGTCCTGCCCATCCTCCACCATCTGGGCACGGATTGCCGCTTCGTCGGTGGCGTCCAACAGCGCCCGGTTGCGCCGCGTGCCGGCCGCCTTGATCTCCGCCAGGGTCATCCTTGTCTCAGCCATGCCGCACGCTCCTTCCTGTTCGCTTGGCGCACTGAGATAATGCGCCTGGTATTGTCGCGATCCGTGTAGACCACGTGCAGGATTTCCCTGCCGGACTGTCCGACAGCCCGCACGCGCTCCTCGCCATACTCCTGCCGGCGATCCGGCCATTCGGTCACCCGGCCCGCGAAAATAAGCGCGCCATCATCGAACCCGATGCCGCGGGCGGTGACGTTACGATCATGCTTGGCGGGGTCCCACGCGAACTCCATTGCGTCTGTTTATACGCTTAAAGCGTAGTTCACTACAATCGAATTCACCAACCCCAATTGCCATCCCCATCAAATAACCCACCATCCAGTTAGCCACCCCCGAAAGCTCCGACCATGCGCGCCTACCGCCGATTGCTCGCCGATCAGCGCTTCCGCCGTTTCTGGCTCGCCGTGCTGCTGGTGATGGTGGCCGATGAGTTCGTGCGCACTGCGCTGGTGTGGAACGTCTACACATCAACTGGCTCGGCCGAGGCGGTGGGGTGGTTGATGGTGTGCCTCACCGGGCCGATCATCCTCGGCGGCATCCTGGCGGGCTGGCTGCTCGATCGCTTCGCGCGGGCCCGCGTGATGGCCGCCGATGCGACCGTGCGCACACTCGGGCTGCTCGCGGTCGCGCTGGCCGTGGCGCTCGGCGTCGGCGGGGTGCTGCCCTACTTCGTCGCGGCGGCGATCCAGGGACTGCTCACCATGATCCTCCTCGCCGGCGCGCCCTCGGCAATCGCCGAGCTGATCGCGCCGGACCAGCGCTCGGCGGCCAATGCGCTGGAAATGCTGGGCTTCTCCGCGGCCGGCGCACTGGGGCCGCTGCTCGCCGGGCTCTGCGCCACCCATCTGCCGCCCGCCCTCACGCTGGCCGTCGCAGCACTCGCCTACGCCGCCTTCGCGCTCGCCATCCGGCGCATGCCCATCGGCGGCGGCGGGCGGGCGGCCAGTGCGAAAGTCCCGTGGCGGCAAAGCGGGGTGTTCGAGCCGGTGGTGCTCATCATCACCGTGCTGTTCGTCATCATCAATATCGGCAACGGCGCGCTGGCCGTCTTCCTGCCCGTACTGGTCGACAAAGGCCTCGGCCGCGGCGGCGAGACCTATGGCATGCTGCTCGCCGTCATGGGCATTGCCAGCAGCGCCGGCGCCCTGGCGGCGGGGATGGTCACCTCGGTGGCGCGCCTGCCGGCAATGGTGGCCGGCGCGCAAATCATGACGGGAACCGCTGCCCTGCCGATCGGCCTGCTCTTCCTCGCCGGCACCCCGCCATTGCCTGTCGTCGTGCTCTGCATCTTCGTGCTCGGCCTGGTCTCCGGCCCGCTGACGGTGTGGGCGCAAACCATCCGCATGCGCTACGTCGCCCCGCAATGGCGCGGCCGCGCCTTCGCCACCCTGCGCATGATCATGCAATCCGGCCGCCCCATCGGCGGCGCCATCGGCGGCCTCGCCATCGCCGCCGCACCGCTCGGCGCCTGCCTGCTCGGGGTCGCCGCCGTCATGGGCCTGCCGCCCGCCCTCGCGCTGTTCCACCGCGCCATGCGCCGCCGCATCGAGGGATGACGCGGCGCGACGACCGCCTTAAATTTTTTTTCCTCCTCCCCTGAAAATACCCCTTGCATGCCGCGAAATTGTCATTTATAACGACATATATGACATCAACCCCCGCCCGTCTCACCCCCATCATCGCCGCGATGCGCCGCGCTTTGTGGCCGCTGCTCGCGCTGGTGCCGGCGTTCGCGCGGATGCTCGCCCAATTCGAGGACGTCGCCCGCCGCGTCGATGCGATCCTCGACCACCTCCGCGCCAACCCGCCGGAAATCCTCCCCAGCGCGCCCCCGACCAACCGGCGCCCGCCCGAACTCCGCCCGCGCCAGGCCCGCCGCAGCCCCCGAAACACATTCCGAAACACATTCCGCATCGCCCGTCCGCGAACCGCGACGCCACAGCCGCGCCCGACCCGCGCCCGGCGCCCCGCCACGCCCCGGCCAGCGCACATCATCGCCCCGCGCCCGTCCCTGCGCGTCGCGACACCCCCGATATCGAAAAAATCCGCCTTTCCCGACCAGGCACACGCACGCCCAATTTGTTCCGATATCAGAACAAAAACCGAACCGGCTACGCCCCCAGACGAAACACGCTCATCAGCGCCGCCCCGTGCCGCCGCTGGTCGAGCAGCTCGCCCAGATCCGGCGGCGCCTCGTCCCGCGCCGTCTCCGCCACCACGATGGCGCCCGGCTTCAGCCAGCCATGCAGCCTGAGCGCCGCCACCGCCGGCGCGATCAGCCCCTCATGATAGGGCGGGTCGAGAAACGCCAAATCGCAGGCCGGCCCGCGCGGCGGCCGCAGCGCGTCGCGATGCACCGAGGCCTTGGCCCGGAACGCCGCGATATTGGCCTGCAACGCCGCCACCGCCGCCGGATCGCCCTCGAAGAAATGCCCATGCGCCGCCCCGCGCGACAGCGCCTCCAGCCCCAACGCCCCGGTGCCGGCGAAGGCGTCCAGCACCGTCGCCCCCTGCACCAGCGTCCGCCCGCCCCACTCCGCATGCATCAGCGTGTCGAACAACGCCTGGCGCACCCGGTCCGCGGTCGGTCGCGTGATGGTGCCCTTGGGTACCGCCAGCATCCGCCCTTTATAAAGGCCGGCGACGATCCTCACCCGAGGTTCACCTGCTCGCGCAACACCTTGGTCGGCACTTCCTCGATCACCCCGCGCGGCAGGGTGCCGAGCTGGAACGGCCCATACGCCGTGCGGATCAGCCGCGAGACCTTCATGCCGAGATGCGCCAGCACCTTGCGCACCTCGCGGTTCTTGCCTTCCTTGAGCGCCACCGTGATCCAGATATTGTCGCCCTTGCGGCTGTCGAGCCCCGCCTCGATCGGCCCGTACTTCACCCCGTCGATGGTGATCCCCTTGGCCAGCTGCGCCAAAGCCGCCGGCTCGATGAACCCGAACGCCCGCACCCGGTACCGCCGGATCCACGCATTGGCCGGCAATTCGAGCTGCCGCGCCAGCGCCCCGTCATTGGTCAGCAGCAGCAACCCCTCGCTGGTGAGATCGAGCCGCCCGACGCTGACCAGCCGCGGCAGGGCGGCCGGCATATTGTCGAACACCGTCGGCCGCCCCTGCGGGTCCTTATGCGTCACCATCAGCCCCTCGGGCTTATGGTAGCGGAACAGCCGCGTCCGTTCCTTGCGCAGCCCGACCTGGCTGCCATTGACGGTGACGATATCGGTCTCCGTCACGAAGGTCGCGGGGTGGGTCACCACCACGTTGTTCAGCTTCACCCGCCCTTCGGCGACCAGCTTCTCCGAATCGCGCCGGCTCGCCACCCCCGCCCGGGCGAGAAACTTCGCGATCCGCTCGCCCGCCTCCGCTGCCTCGCTCATCCGCAGGCCGCGATCAGCGCGTCGAAAATCCGCCGGTCGCCGGGATCGATGAAAAACTCGGGATGCCACTGCACCCCAAGGCAGAACCGATACCGGTCATCCTCGATCCCCTCGATCACCCCATCGGGCGCCGACGCATCGACGATCGCATGCGGCCCGGGGGTGCGGACGGCCTGGTGATGCGAGGAATTCACATGCATCGTCGTGCCGCCGACGATGCGATGCAGCAGCGTGCCGGGAACCACGTCCACAAGATGCCCCGGCTCATGCCGCGGATTGGGTTGCTCATGCGCCAATGCGTCGGGGAAGCTCTCGGGGATATGCTGCACCAGCGTGCCCCCCAGCGCGACCGCCAGCAACTGCTGCCCGCCGCAAATGCCGAGCACCGGGAGGTCCCGTGCCAGCGCGCCCTGGATCAACGCCAGTTCCGCCCGGGTCCGCCCGGCCTTGAGGGTGACGGTCTCGTGCGTCGCCCCGTCGCCGTACAGCGCCGGATCGACGTCGAACGCCCCCCCGGTCACCACCAGCGCGTCGAGCCGGTCGAGATAATCGGCCGCCAGCTCCGGGTGGTGCGGAAGCGCCACCGGAAGCCCGCCGGCCGCCGCGATCGCGCCGGCATAGTTGGTGCGAAGCGCATACCAGGCGTATTTGGACCAGCCGCCCGGCTGTTCGCTGTCGAGCGTCACGCCGATGATGGGTTTCTTCATATGGGGGTAGCTAGCGAAGTGGGGCCATCAGAGCAAGCGACGCCGCTCGGATATGCCATGGAAGCGGCGCTCGACCAGGCCCGCGCCGCCGCCGCGCGGGGCGAGGTGCCGGTCGGCGCGGTGGTGCTGGGGCCCGATGGCGCGCTGCTCGCCCAGGCCGGAAACCGCACCGAGCAACTGCACGACGCCGCCGCCCATGCCGAGCTGCTCGCCTTGCGCGAAGCCGCCGCCCATCTCGGCTCGCCCCGCCTGCCCGGCTGCACCCTGGTGGTCACGCTCGAACCCTGCGCCATGTGCGCCGCCGCGGCCGGGCTGTTCCGCGTGGCGCGCGTGGTATTCGCCGCCTACGACCCGAAGGGCGGCGGGGTGGAACACGGCGCCCGGGTGTTCGCCACCCAGGGCGCGCTGCATCGCCCGGAGGTGATCGGCGGACTGCGCGAAACCGAGTCCGCCGATCTGCTGCGCGCCTTCTTCGCCGTCAGACGCTGAGATGCTCGACCCGACACAGCAGACAGCCCGGCCGCGCGGTATGGATGTTGACATAGCTGGTCCGCGTATCCGCCATCGCGCGGGCCAAAGGCGCGTCGACCGCAATGCCGTCGCTGACCTGCCCGAGATCGTACAGCACCATCCCCTCGGCGTCATAGGCGCGCACCGAGACCAGCGCATTGTTGCGAACGATATCGACCACCTCGTCCGCCCCGTCATAGGGCGTGCAGGGTTCCGCGTGGACGAAGATCGGACTCGGCGTCCAGTACAGCCCCAATGGCTTGGGGAGGTTGTAGCTGCCGAGCAACATTTCCTCGCCGGGCCGCGCGTAGGTCAGACAGACCCGGCAGGGGAACCCGCCATCAGCGGTCGCGGTCATGCGCTTGACCGGGTTGCCCCGATCGTCGATGCCGGTCGCGCGGAAGCGCTCGGCGATGGTGGGGTCGATGGCGATGCAGGCGAAACGGGACATGGTGTGGCTCCTTCTGACCGTGCGGTGATCGCATCGCTGTGATATCGACCGCCATCCGCTTGTTGCCGCGGCTATCGGGGATGAGGAACATGACCAGACCGGAGCGGAGCGTGGCATGGGTGTGATCCTTTCTGGCCTCTGGCAGGACCCGGTGAGCGTGCTGATCGGCACGCTACGCCGGCTAATACCAATGCTCCGAGAGTGTGACTCTGGGGGGATTCCGCGACGCGGTGCTGGTGTGATTCTGTATCGGGCGAACGATGGAGGTTCGCCATGCCGCTTGCGCTTCGGGTTGATTTTGATGCTGCTGGGCTTCGGAT
>CAIWAJ010000763.1:0-3124 GCA_903910565.1 uncultured Rhodospirillales bacterium | reverse complement strand
GAGCCGCAGGCCGCAGTCTGCGACATCGGCGGCGGCATGGCCGGCGGCGCGACCGCGCTCGATCTCGCCGAGCGCGGCCGCAGCGTGGTGCTGCTGGAGGCCAAGCGAATCGGCTTCGGCGCATCGGGCCGCAATGGCGGCTTCGTGGTGCCGGGCTATCCCACCCGCCCGGCCGATCTCGCCGCCATGGTCGGCCTCGAAGACGCGCGCGAGCTCTACACCATGACGCGCGGGGCGCTGCGGCTGATCCGCGAACGGATCGCCCGCTACGGCATGGATGTCGGCGAGCTGGTGATGGGGCGGCTGATCTTCTCGATGGCCGAAGACGGCGAGGCGATGGCGGAGAACGCCGCCTATATGGCCAAGAACTTCGGCCGGGAGCTGGAAGTCTGGTCACCTTCCAAGGTGCGCACGACGCTGGCGACGACGCGCTATTGCGACGGCTCGCTCGACCCGGAAGCCTTCAGCCTAGATCCCCTGAAGCTCGCCCGCGGCACCGCGGCCGCGGCGGTGGCCCAGGGGGCGCGGCTCTACGAGGACAGCCCCGCGCTGTCGATCGTGCAGGTGGGCACCCGCCACGAGGTGCGAACCCCGGGCGGGCGCGTGCTGGCCGATCATGTGGTGCTGGCCGGCGGCGGCTACGTCAACATGATCGACTGGAAGGTGTGGGCGGCGACGATCCCGGTGGCGACCTTCGTGATGGTCACCGAGCCGCTCGGCGAGAATCTCGCCCAGGTGATCGGCACCAAGCATTCGCTGGCCGACCGCAGCTTCGCCTCGAACTACTACCGCCCGCTCGCCGATGGGCGGTTGTTATGGGGCGGGCGTGTCGGCATGCTGATGCCCTCGGAAGAGGCGCTCAAGGCGAAGCTCGCGCGCGACATGGCCTGGTTCTACCCGGACCTCGCCGCGGTGAAGGCCGAGGTCGCCTGGGGCGGGCGGATGCCTTATCTGCGCCACCGCATGCCGATGATCGGCGCGCTCGGGCCGAACCTCTGGGTGGCCACCGGCTTCGGCGGGCTCGGCATGGGCATCACCACCATGGCCGGCAATATCATCGCTGCCGCGATCACCGAGGGCGATACGCGCTGGCAGTTGTTCCGCCGCTTCGGCCTGCCCTTCGCCGGCGGGCCGCTCGGGCGGCTGCCGGCGCAGGCGATCTACTGGGCGCATCAGCTGAGGAGCCGGCTGGGGCGGAGCGGCTGATGCCGGTCAGGCCGGCCGCGGCGCCCATTTGCGCAGGGTCTCGCTGAACGCGGCCATGGAAATCGGCTTGGTCATGTAGTCGTCCATGCCGGCGGCCAGACAGGCGAGGCGGTCGGTCTCCATGGCATCGGCCGACAAGCCGACGATTGGCGTGTGGATGCCAATCCTGGCTTCCGCATCACGGATGCGCCGTGTCGCCTCGCGCCCATCCATGTCCGGCATGTGATTATCCATCAGGATGATATCATAGCGTTGATCGGCGTTCATCCGGATCGCCGCCTCACCGTTTTCGGCGACATCCGCCTCGCATCCGGCGACGTGGAGCAGGGCAATGGCAAGCTCCGCGTTGATCGGCACATCCTCGACAACCAGCGCCCGGATCGCCCGCGACCGAGCGGGGGCGGCAACGGCCGGGCCGGCATCGCCGCCGGGCGGTGCGATCTGCTCCTGCGTCGCCTTGCTCAGGACATCGACGAGTTGGGCGAGCGTGATTGGCTGCTCGATGCGCAATGCGCCGGGGAAATCCGCCGCCAGCGGTCCATCGCCGACCAGCACCAGGCGTGGTTCGTCCCCCTCGGGCGCGCCGGTGGCGCGTCTGGCGGCGGCAAGGCTTGGCTGGGTAACGAGACCGGTATCGGCGATAATTGCGGTGAAGGGATGCCGCTCATCGCTCGCCTGCCGCGCCATGCGCATCGCCGCGTCCCAGCTATCCGCGACCATGGAGTAGATCCCGAGCGACGACAGGCTTTCGACGAGCCCCCGGTCGTCCACCTTGGCGCGGCTGGCGACCAGGACGGACATGCCGCGCAATGCCGCCGGCCCGGCGGCGTCGACCGCCGGATTGGCTGGTCCATCCTCGAGGCGTACGGTGAACCAGAAGGTCGCGCCACTCCCCTCCTGGCTGACAACACCGATCTCTCCGCCCATGAGCTCCACGAGCTGGCGCGCAATCGTCAACCCGAGCCCCGTACCACCAAAGCGGCGCGTGCTCGACAAATCAGCCTGCACGAAGGGCTCGAAAATTTGGGTCTGCTTTTCCGCGGCGACGCCGACGCCGGTATCGCGCACCTCGAAGCGGATCAACGCTGTGTTGCGGGAGTCGCGCGAGAGCGCGATGGTCACGCTGCCGGACGCGGTGAACTTGATCGCATTGCTGACGAGGTTGATCAGGATCTGGCGCAGCCGCACCGGGTCGCCAATCGAGCTTGCGGGCAGGTCCGGCGCGATCTCGAGGTTCAGTTGCAACTGCTTGGTTCGCGCCTGGCCGGTCATCAGGTCGGCAATGTCCTCCACCATCCCGCGGACCGAAAACGGCTGATGGTCGAGCGCCAGCCGGCCAGCGTCGATCTTCGAGAAGTCAAGAATACCAGCGATTAAATCAAGCAGCATCATGCCGGACTGCCGCGCGACTTCCACATATCGCTTCGTCGTGGCCGACAATGAATCGAGCGCGATGACTTCGAGCATCCCGAGCACGCCGTTCATTGGCGTCCGCAATTCGTGGCTCATATTGGCCAGGAACTGGGATTTCGCGGTATTGGCGGCCTCAGCGGCCTCCTTGGCGCGCACGAGGTCTTTGATCAGCCGATTGCGCACCCAGGTGAGCAGCCAGACAAGGGAGGCGGCAACCCCCATGATGGCGAACAGCAGGGCCGTCAAAGTCCAATGCAGTGCACTGAGGTCCCGCTGGTCATCGGCGACGATGTCACCGCTGCGCACATTTGAGGCGGCCGCGAGTTCGGCCATCCGCGGGAGCATGGGTTCGACCAGCGACCGCGGTCGCGTCCGTCAAGATGGTGGAAATTCTGGTGTAGTTTGGGGTGGCCATGGATCACGCGGCCATGGTGGCAATCTGTGTTGGCGTGGCGTCGCTGGTCGGCGCCATGAGTTCTGCCATCGGTTCGGTCTGCATGTAGCG
>CAIWAJ010000762.1:0-3778 GCA_903910565.1 uncultured Rhodospirillales bacterium | reverse complement strand
TTCACCATCATCCTCATCCTCGCCATCGTCGCCATTTTCGCGCCCTGGATCGCGCCGCATCCCTATGCCGAGCAGGACCTCATGGTCTCGCTCGAACGGCCGCTCACCGACTCATATCTGCTCGGCACGGATGCCTTCGGCCGGGACGTGTTCAGCCGCCTGGTCTGGGGGGCGCGAGTTTCGCTGCAGGTGGGCGCCATCGTCACCTCGGTCTCGATGGTGATCGGCATCAGCGTCGGCTGCCTCGCCGGCTTCCATGGCGGGCGCGTCGATCTGCTGCTCGCGAACTTCATCAACCTGGTCTACGGATTTCCCCTCATCCTCGTCGCCCTGATGTTCGTGACCGTCTTTGGCCCGGGCCTCACCGGCGCGATGATCGCGACCGGGCTGGTCACCTGGTCCGGCTTCGCGCGCATCGTCCGTGGCGAGGTGATCGCGCTGCGCCAGCGGGAATTCGTGATCGCCGCGCATGCGTTGGGCCGCAGCAATAGCTGGATCATCGTGCGGCATATCCTGCCCAACATGATCGGGCCCGTGCTGGTGATTGCCTCTTTCACCATGGCGGTCGCCGTCATCATCGAGACCTCGCTCTCCTTCCTCGGCCTCGGCGCCCAGCCGCCCACTCCCTCCTGGGGTTCCATGCTCAATGAGGGGCGCAACGTGATTTATCGCGCCTGGTGGCTGGCAACCTTTCCAGGCATCGCCATCGCCACACTCGTGCTCGGTTTCAACCTGCTGGGCGACGGCTTGCGTGACGTGCTTGACCCACGGATGCGCCAATGAGCGGCATCCCCCCCGTGCTGTCTGTGCGCGATCTCCATGTGCGCCTCGACACCGCGCGCGGCGTCATCCCCGCGGTTGATGGCGTGTCCTTTGACATCAACCCGGGGGAGACCCTCGCCGTCGTCGGGGAAAGCGGGTGCGGCAAGTCGATGACCGCGCTTGCGGTGATGCGCCTCGTCCCCAGCCCGCCCGGCCGCATTACGGAGGGCTCCGTCCGTCTCAAGGGCGAGGAGCTGCTGGAGAAGACCGAAGATGCGATGCGCGCGCTGCGCGGCGACCGGCTCTCCATGGTGTTCCAGGAGCCGATGACGTCGCTCGACCCGGTGTTCACCGTGGGCCGCCAATTGACCGAGACCGTGCTCGCCCACCGTGACGTGTCGCGCGAGGCCGCGGCCCGGCTCTCCGTCGAGATGCTGCGCAAGGTCCGCATCCCCGAGCCCGAACGCCGCATGGCGGCCTACCCGCACGAACTTTCCGGCGGCATGCGCCAGCGCGTGATGATCGCCATCGCGCTGTTGTGCCGGCCCGACCTGCTGATTGCCGACGAACCGACGACGGCGCTCGATGTCACCACCCAGGCGCAGATCCTTGACCTTATCCGCGAACTCCGCGCCGAGCTCGGGATGGCCGTTCTGCTCATCACTCATGCGCTTGGCGTGGTCGCCGAAATGGCCGATCGGGTCGCCGTCATGTATGCCGGACGGATCGTCGAACTGGCGGATGTCGAGACGATTTTTGCATCGCCAAGGCATCCCTATACCGCCGGCCTGCTGGCCTCGATACCCGACCTGGTGGCGAGCGGCGAGCGCCTCGCCACCATCCCCGGCACGGTGCCCAACCTGCTGAACCCGCCGCCCGGCTGCCGCTTCTGGCCGCGCTGCCCGCGCGCCGACACGGCCTGCCGGGACGCCCAGCCCCCGCTCGTCGATCTCGGCGCCGGGCATCTCGCCGCCTGCTGGAAGGCCGCGTGATGGGTGCGCTGGTGGATGTCCAGGGGGTGACGAAACACTTCGCCGTCGGCCAGCCCCTGTGGGGCGCGCCCAGGCGCGTCGTCCATGCCGTCGATGACGTGAGCCTCGCCATCGCCCCCGGCGAAACCCTCGGCCTGGTCGGCGAGACCGGGAGCGGCAAATCGACCCTCGGCCGCCTCATCCTGCATTTGCATCCACCGACCGCCGGCCGCGTGCTCTATCGGGATACCGATGTCGCGACCATGAACGCCGCGGCGCTGCGCCGCCTGCGCGGCCAGGCGCAGATTGTGTTCCAGGACCCCTACTCCTCCTTTGATCCCCGCATGACCATCGGCGACATCGTTGCCGAGGGGATGATCCACACCGCCCATCGCGACCGCGCCGCACGGAGCGCGCGCGTCCGCGACCTGCTGAAGCTCGTCGGCCTCGGCCATGTCCATACCGATCTCTATCCCCACCAGTTCTCCGGCGGCCAGCGCCAGCGCATCGGCATCGCCCGGGCGCTCGCCGTCGATCCCGAGTTCATCGTGCTGGATGAGCCGGTCTCGGCGCTCGACGTCTCCGTCCAGTCGCAGATCCTCAACCTCCTGGCCGATCTGCGCGCGGAGCTCGGCCTGACCTATCTGTTCATCGCCCATGATCTCAGCGTGGTCCGCTATCTCAGCACCCGCGTCGCCGTGATGTATCTCGGCCGCATCGTCGAAATCGCCGATACCGCGACGCTCTACCGCGCGCCGGCGCATCCCTACACGCGGGAGCTCCTCGCGGCCGTGCCGATCGCCGATCCGCGCCAACGCAACCGCGCCCGCTCCATCCTGCAAGGCGATGTGCCGAGTCCGATCGATCCGCCGCCGGGCTGCCGCTTCCATACGCGGTGTCCTGTGGCGATCAGCCGATGCCGTGACGAGCAGCCGCCGCTCTCGCCCCTGTCAGCTACCTATTTGTCAGCTACCCATTCAGTCGCCTGCCATCTTGCCTAGTGCCTGACCGGCACAGGTATCGTCGACCGAGCCCGAAAAGGAGAGGGGCGACGGGTGCGCCGTGCAACGCGCCCGCGGCATGATCCTCCCGGCGATCGGCGGGGAGACCCTCTTAGGCCGGCTACCATTCCCAGCGTGACCAGGCGGCTATGCCCACCCATGAGTATCGCGCCGATCGACCACTTCGTGTCAGCCCGCCCTGGTTTGCGGCAGTTTCCATCCCAGCATGCGTGAGGCGACGAGCGTGCGCAGCACCTGCGCGGTGCCGCCGGCGATGGTGAACATGCGGACGTCACGCAGCATGCGCTCCAACGGCAGGTCCTTTGAGTAGCCGCGGGCGCCAAACACCTGCAAAGCGTCGTTGACGATGTTGATGGCGGCTTCCGAGGCGAAGATCTTGGCCTGCGCCGCCAGCATCGGGTCGGGGAAGCGGCTGCCGGGGCCGGTGGAGCGGGCGGCTTCGTGCAGCATCAGGCGGGATGCGGTGAGCTGGGTCTGCATGTCCGCCAGCATCCATTGCAGCCCCTGGAACTCGCCGATCGGGCGGCCGAACTGTTCGCGCTCGCGGGCGAAATCGAGCGCGCGATCGAGCGCCCCGGCGGCGATGCCCATGGCCACCGTGCCGGCGCCGACGCGCTGGCTGTTATAGGCGTTGATCAGATCCGCGAAGCCGCGCGCGAAACCGTTGGGCATCGGCAGCGCCATCTCGGCGGGAATTTCGAGATCGCGGAAGCCAAGCCGCCCCTCCGGCATGCCGCACAGCCCAAGCGTCGGCTCGCGATATTCCATCTCCAGCCCCGCCGCCGGGCGCACGGCGATGAAGCCGCCGATGCCGAGCTCCACGCCCGCCTCATCGAAGGCGCGGGCGAAAATCAGGTGCAGCTTCGAGACCCCGGCGCCGGTGCTCCAGTGCTTGGTGCCGTTGACGATCCAGCGATCGCCCTTACGGTCGGCTCGCGTGGTCATCGCGGTGGCGTCCGACCCCGCCTCGGGCTCGGTGATGCAGATCGCCGGCTTGTCGCCCGCCAGCACCAGCCCGGCGGC
>CAIWAJ010000761.1:0-5899 GCA_903910565.1 uncultured Rhodospirillales bacterium | reverse complement strand
CCAAACGGATAAAAAGTTTTTGCTTCTTTTTTCAAAAAGAAGCGCTTCCTTCCTTCCACCTGCCTTACGCCTTCTTATACGACTTCAAAATCCGATCAGCCTCAGCCTGCGTATCAGCCATCGCCTGCGCCGGCGTCTTCTGGCCGGAGAGGCACGCCTGCACGTTGTTGGTCAGCGCGGCATAGACCTTCTGGTTCTCGAAGGTGGACAGCTCGCCGACGGCCACCGGCAGATAGCCGCGCGCCACGTCGGCGGCGGGGAAGCCGGCGATGTAGTCCTTCAGCGTCTTGGTCTCATAGGCCGCCGGCGAGGAGGCGATGTAGCCGGTCTTCATCGACCAATCGGCCGCGCGATCGGGCTCGGCGAGGAAGCGGGCGAAGGCCAGCGCCGCCTTGCGTTCGGCGGGGCTGGCGTTCTTGAAGAAGTAGATATTCCCGCCGCCCACCACGGTGCGCGGCCCATCCTTGCCGGGCAGCCCGACGATCCCGAAGGGGAACTTGGCGTTGGCGCGGATATTGGTGAGGTTCCCCGTGGTGTGCTGGATGATCGCCGCATTGCCCTCCAGGAAGTCCGGCGTCAGCTGCCCCCAGTTCGACACCCCCTCCGGCGAGGCGCCGGAGGTGCCCAGGCCGCGCCAGAACGTCAGCGCCTCGATCGCCTTCGGATGGTTGAAATAGGTCTCGGTGCCGGCCTCGTTCATCAGCACGTGGTTGGCCTGGTTGGCCAGCGCGCCGAAGGTCCATTGGGCGTTGCCGGTATCGGCGGCCATCTTCACGCCCCAGCGGGTCACCTTGCCGCCGGCGTCCTTCTTGGTGAGCTTGATGGCGGCAGCCTGGAGTTCCGCCCAGGTGCGCGGGAACTTCTCGGGGTCGAGTCCGGCTTCGGCGAAGGCGGCCTTGTTGTAGTACATCACCGCCGTGGAGCGCTGGAACGGAATGCTCCACAGCTTCCCCTCGGCGCGGCTATTGGCGAGAAACGCGGGGTAGAACCCCTCCAACCACCTCTTGCCCTCGGCATCGAGCCCGACATCCTCGAGGCTGGCGAGAATATCGAGGTCCTGCAACGCGTGCATCTCGGCGGCCAGCAACACCGCCATCGCCGGCCCGCTGCCCCCCTTGATCGCCGTCACCGCCTTGGTCAGCGTCTCGCCGTAATTCCCGGCATAGACCGGCGCCACCTCGATTCCGGTCTTCGCCTGGAACTCCTTGCAATAGCCGTCGACGATGGCCGGAATCGGCCCGCCAACGGCAATCGGGTAGTAGAACGAGATCTTCGCGCCCTGCGCCCGCGCAATCGCGGGGGCGGCAAGAACGGTGGCGCTGGCAAGCAGCGTGCGGCGGCGGATCATGCGCGGTCTCCCGGTTCAGGCTTTCTGGAACGGCTTCAGCAGGCGCGTCGCCTTCTCCTGCGCGGCATCAAGCGCCGCCCTGGGCTGCTTGGTGCCGGTCAGCACCGCCTGCAGCTCATCGGTCAGCGCCTGGGCGACGCGCTGGTTGTCATGCGTCGAAAGCTCGGCCACCGCGAAAGGCAGCTGATCGCGCGCCACCGCCGCCTGCGGGAAGCCCGCGACATAGGCCTTCAGCGCCGGGGTCTCCCAGGCATCCGGCCGCGGCGCGACGTAGCCGGTCGCCATGCTCCAATCCGCCGCCTTCTCGGGTGACGTCACCCAGCGCAGAAACCGCAGGCAGGCCGCGCGCTGGCCCGCATTGGCCCCCTTGAACAAATGGAAATTCCCGCCCCCCGTCGGCGAACCGCGCCGCTTATGCGCCGGCAGCATCGCCACCCCGAACGGGAATTTCGCATTGTTCTTGATGTTGGTGAGGTTCCCCGTGGTGTGCCAGATCATCGCCACCTTCCCCTCCAGGAAGTCGCGCGGCCCGGTACCCCAGGCCGAAATCCCGGTCGGATGGGACTTGTACTTGTTCATCAAATCGGCCCAGAACTGCAGCCCCTCCACCGCGGCATCGCTGTTGAAGAACGTCTTGCGCCCGTTATCCCCCGCCAGCTCGCCCCCGGCCTGCGCCACCATCCCCTGGTAGAGCCAGTAGGTGAACCCGTCGCCCGGGATCTCGATCCCCCAGCGCGTCACCCGATCCCCTTCGCGCTTCACCGCCTTGGCCGTCCACTCGCCGGTCTCTTCCCAGGTCGAGGGCCCCTTCTCCGGATCCAGCCCGATCTCCTTGAAGATCTCCTTGTTCCAATAGGCGACGATGGTGGAACGCTGGAACGGAATGCCCCAGACATGCCCATCGATCGTCCCATTGGCCAGGAACGCCGGGTAGAACGCCTTCAGCCACGCCTTGTCCGCGTCCGACGTCGCGATGCTGTCGAACGGGACAATCATCTCGTCATCCACTAGCGAATACGCATCCACCGCCAGCACCAGCGCCATCTGCGGCCCCTGCCCGGCCTTGGTCGCCGTCACCGCCTTGGTCAGCGTGTCGACATAGGAGCCGGCATAAACCGGCTTCACCTTGATGTCGGCATTCGCGGCCATGAACTCCGCGCAGTAACCATCAATAATCTTCGTAATCGGCCCACCCACCGCAACGGGGAAGTAGAACTCGATCTCGGTGACGCCCTGCGCACCCACAACAGCAGGAGCGGCAAGCGTGGCGGCGGCGCTGCCCAGCAGCGTGCGGCGAGTGGTGGCGATCTGGCGCATGTTTCCCTCTTTTCAGGCTGATTCAGCAACACGCCGCCCGCTGGCGGCATCAAACAAATGCAAGTCGGCTCGATCGAACGCAAAATTCACCGCCGCCCCATCGGGCAGCCCGGCGCGGCCCGGCAGGCGCGCGAGCAGGCTCTGCCCATCCGCCAGCCGGCACGCCACCACGGTATCGGCGCCAAGATATTCGGCATGGGAGACCACCGCGGAAATCCCACCCTCCCCCAGCCGCAGTGACTCCGGCCGAATCCCGGCAATCCGCCCCCCGCCCTGCGGCCCAAGCACCGCCCCGGCGATCGCGCCCGACTCCGGCAGCCGGATCAGGTTCATCGGCGGCGTGCCGATAAAACTCGCCGCAAACGCCGTCGCCGGCGTCGCATACACATCGGCCGGCGGCGCATCCTGCTCGATATGCCCATCCCGCAGCAGCACCACCTGGTCCGCCATGCCCATCGCCTCGGTCTGGTCATGCGTCACATACAGCATCGTGATACCCAGCCGGCGCTGCAGCGCCAAAATCTCCCGCCGCATATCCGCCCGCAACTGCGCGTCCAGGTTCGACAGCGGCTCATCCATCAAACACACCGGCGCCTCGGCCACGATCGCCCGCCCCAACGCCACCCGCTGCTGCTGCCCACCCGACAACTGCCCCGGCCGCCGCGCCAACAAATGCCCGATCCCCAAAATCTCAATTGCCCGATCCAGCCGCCGCTTGCGATCCGCCGGCGCCACACTGCGCGCCTTCAGGCCGAACACAATATTCTCCGCCACATTCAAATGCGGAAACAACGCGTAGGACTGGAACACCATCGCCACCCCCCGCGCCGCCGGCGGCAGATTGGTCACATCCCGCCCGCCAATCTCCACCGTCCCCGCGGTCGCCGTCTCAAGCCCGGCCACAATGCGCAAACACGTCGTCTTGCCACAGCCGGACGGCCCCAGCAGCACACAAAACGAGCCCGCCTCAACCGTCAGCGACACCCCATCCAACGCGGCAACACTGCCCCAACGCCGCGCGACGTTGGTCAGGCGGACGGCGGCTCCAGCGCCGGCGGCGCGAGTCTGTTCGGCGTGCATCCCGTTGCTGATCTCCTACCCCTCCATAGCTTTGCACGATCGCCATGGCATGTGACAGTTCCATGGTAGCGCCCACGACCTCGACTCCGCCAGCCATCGCACGCGGAGGGCAGCACAATCGAAGGAAGGGAAGAAAGCGCTCCTTTTTTGGAAAAAAAGGAGCAAAAAACTTTTATCCACCTGGTGCGTACCGCTCTCGGCCATCTCGCAAGGGGAAGCCAACGGCAATGTCGCCAGAGAAAGTTTCTCCGGCTCCTTTTGTGTACTAAAACAACAACCTACCCCTACGAGTACCATCCAGCTTAGCATGAATGAAATCGCAACACGTTGCCATTGACGTCCACTCCCCTGATGGTAGACGCGGTACGCACCAAATGAATAAAAATTTTTTGCTCCTTTTTTTCAAAAAAGGAGCGCTTCCTTCCCCTTGCCTTGCCTTTACACCCGCTCGCCCAGCCCCGGAGACACGTCCAAATGAAAATCATCGGCCTCACCGGCGGCATTGGCATGGGCAAATCCACCGCCTCCGCCTTTTTCCGCCGCAACGCCATTCCGGTGTTTGACGCCGACCTTTGCGTCCGCCAGCTCCAATCCCCCGGCGGCCGTGCCTTGCTGCCAATTGACGCGGCGTTTCCCGGCACCGTCCGCGACAACCGGCTCGACCGCGCGGCCCTGCGCGCCGCCGCCATTGCCCGGCCCGACGGGTTCGCCATTCTCAACCACATCATCCACCCCATGGTGCGCGAGGAGGAGCTCGCCTTCCTCGCCCGCGCCCGCCGCCGCGGCTGCCGCGCCGCCGTGCTCGATATCCCCCTCCTGCTGGAAACCGCGCGCCGGCCCTATGTCGACCTCATCCTCGTCGTCTCCGCCCCCAAGGCGGTGCAAGTCCACCGCGTCCTGCTCCGCAAAACCATGGATCGCGCCCAGGTCGAGGCCTTCATCGCCCGCCAGATGCCCGACCGCGCCAAGCGCCGCCAGGCCGACCTCGTCGTCAACACCGGCCTCTCCCGCTTTCACGCCTTGCGCACCCTGCGCCGCTTCCTGCACACACTGCACGCATGACCCGCTCCGTCCTGTTCGACACCGAGACCACCGGCCTCGATCCCCTCAAGGGCGATCGCGTCATCGAGGTCGCCGCCCTTGAGCTCGACAATGACCTGCCCACCGGCAAATCCTTCCATCGCCTCATCCACCCCCAGCGCGACATCCCCGAGGATGCCACCCGCATCCACGGCATCACCATCGACAAGCTGCGCGATGCCCCCCGCTTCGAGGAAATCCTCGACGACCTGCTGGATTTCTTCGGTGACGGCCCGCTGGTGGCCCATAACGCCCCCTTCGATTTCGGCTTCCTCAATGCCGAATTCGCCCGCTGCGGCCGCCCCTCGCTCGAGCGCGCCCGCATGGTCGATACCCTCGTTCTCGCCAAAACCCGCTTCCCCGGCCTGCCCAACAGCCTCGACGCCCTCTGCCGCCGCTTCGATATCGACCTCTCCGAGCGCACCACCCACAACGCCCTGCTCGACTGCAAACTCCTCGCCGAGGTTTACGTCGAACTCACCGGCGGCCGTCAACGTGGCCTCTCCCTCGCCACCGAAGAGCAATCCAGCCTGCAAATCGCCACCTACACCGCCGATGGTCCCCGCACCCCCCGCCCAATCATCCCCAGCGACGCTGAGCTCGCCGCCCATGCGGCCTTTCTCGGCAAGATCAAGGGGCCGATCTGGCAAGCGTGAGGGTAAGGAAGCAGTTCTTTTTGTGAACAAAAAGAACCAAAAAAACCTCTTGATCCAATTCGCTGCGCAGCATCCGCCCCCTCCGTCACCGCGAGCGAAGGGATGCAATCCGGGGCTACCCCACGCGAGCTTACCCGTTCAAACGGATAAAAGTTTTTTGCTTCTTTTTTTCAAAAAAGAAGCGCTTCCTTCCCGTCCCGCTCTTTGCAAAAAATCTTACATCGCGCAGAAGATTCTCCTTGACCGCGAATGTTTTTTCAACTAATCTGATCGTCATGAGAACCGCGATCGCATCCCCCGAGCCCACCCAAGGCGAGCCGCATCCCGCGGTTCGTCTGGCGGAGCTCGTCTGCGCGCTGATCGCCGCCATCGCCGGGCCGTCCTGGCTCTGGCGCTTCCTCCCCGGCGGCCGCGCCAT
>CAIWAJ010000760.1:0-2731 GCA_903910565.1 uncultured Rhodospirillales bacterium | reverse complement strand
GATGAACGAACCGTGATTGACTCACTGCCATAATTCTGCGCCAACTCCCGGTTGCAATCGGAATTTCGGCTAGGCTTGCTGCGCTCTCCGTCGGTTTCCCGGGATCACATCCGGAGCCAGGTGCCTTCAAGACACTCCTAAGGCCCGGTTGTCTGACGAACCGCGCGCAGTTGCACGGTGTCAGATACGGAGAAAGTGACGCAGCTATGGCTATCGGTACGGTTAAGTGGTTCAACACCACCAAAGGCTTCGGGTTCATTATGCCGCAGGACGGTGGCAAGGACGTTTTCGTCCACATCACCGCGGTCCAGGCGGCCGGCCTCCGGGGCCTGGACGAGGGACAGAAAGTAAGCTTCGAGGTCGTCATGGAACGCGGCAAGGCCGCGGCCACCAATCTCAAGCTCGCCTGACGTCGGACCGCGCTGCTCCATTACCGATGATTGAGAGCGACTTCCATGGACCGCCACGGGCGGTTCGCGGGAGTCGTTTTTGTTGTTCGGGTCGGGGCGCACGGCTGAACCACTGCTAAACCGCCGCGCATCGGCACGGCGGCCCCCATCTTCCCAGGAGTGACTTACTATGGCTATCGGAACTGTTAAATGGTTCAACACCACGAAAGGCTTCGGCTTCATCATGCCGCAGGACGGCGGCAAGGATGTGTTCGTGCACATCACCGCCGTTCAGGCGGCCGGTCTGCGCGGCCTCAATGATGGCCAGAAGGTCAGCTACGACGTTGCGATGGAGCGCGGCAAGGCCGCCGCCACCAACCTCAAGCTGGCCTAAGCCCAAAAGGCTGACGGCAAGGGCCGCCGGTGCAAGCCGGCGGCCCTTTGCTTTTCTCGCGTGACGCGCGATCCTGCTACGATGTTCACCCTCACAGAACTCGAAGCGGCCGCCGATCTCATCCACGCCGCCTTCCCCGCCACCCCTTCCTATGCCTGGCCGCTGCTCGCCGCCCGCGCCGGCTGCGAAGTATGGGTCAAGCACGAGAACCACACGCCGACCGGCGCCTTCAAGGTGCGCGGCGGGCTGGTCTATTTCGACCGCCTCAAGCGCGAGCGGCCTGGCGTGCCCGGCGTCATCTCCGCCACCCGCGGCAATCACGGGCAGTCGCTCGCTTTTGCCGGTGCGCGGGCTGGCATCCCCGTCACCATCGTGGTGCCGCGCGGCAATAGCAGCGAGAAAAACGCCGCCATGCGCGCCCAAGGCGCCACCCTGATCGAGCACGGCGAGGATTTCGACGCCGCGCGCCTGCACGCCATGGCGCTCGCGGCGCGCGACGGGTTGGAATTCGCCCCCTCCTTCGCGCCCGACCTGGTCAAGGGCGTCGCCACCTGGGCGCTCGAACTCTTCCGTGCCACTCCGCCGCTCGATGCGCTCTACGTGCCGATCGGCCTCGGCTCCGGCATTTGCGGGGCGATCATGGCGCGTGACCTGCTGGGCCTCCGCACCGAGATCATCGGCGTGCAATCCAAGGGCGCGCCCTCCTACGCGCTTTCCTTCGCCGCCGGCCATGTGGTGGAGACCCAGCGCGCCGAGACCCGCGCCGACGGCATGGCGACCCGGGTGCCCGACGCCGCCGCTTTGGCGATCATCCGCGCCGGTGCGTCCGGCATCGTCACGCTTGACGACGCCGAGGTGTCTGCCGCCATCCGCGCCTACTGGACCGACACGCACAACCTCGCCGAAGGTGCCGGCGCCGCCCCGCTCGCCGGGCTGCTGCAGGAGAAAGCACGCTGGGCCGGCAAGCGCGTCGGCGTGGTGCTGTGCGGCGGCAATATCGACCTCGCCTTGTTCCGGGAATGGGTGCTGGCATGAGCATGATCGTTACCGCCGATACACTGCCGCGGCGGATTTTCGCCGATGACGCCGACCTGATGGCCCTGGTCGCGGAGTTCGAGGCCCGCATACTCACCAAGGCGGAATGGAGCCACTACACCCACCTCGCCGTCGCTGCCGGTACCATCCATCGCGACGGCATCCAGGCCGCACGGCGCGACATCCCCGCCCGCATCCGCGCCCTCAACGAGGCCAATGGCGTGCCCAACACCGACGAGCGCGGCTACCACGAAACGCTGACGCAGTTCTTCCTGCTGCTGGTCCATCGCTACCTCGCCACCCAGCCGCGTGGGCACAGCATCGCCGCGGCAGTCAACGCCCTGCCGATGAGCGCGTTCGGCGACAAGAACATCGCCTTCCGCTTCTATTCGAGGGACCTGCTGCTGAGCGTGACCGCGCGGCGACAATGGGTGGACCCAGATTTGCGCACGCTCGCCTACCTGGCCTCCATCACCCCCTGACCGGAACTACACCGAGCGGGCGTGCCGCTTGGCGCCGGGGGTGAAATAGGTATCGAAGGCGGCGGCGACGTTGCGCACGAAGGGGCGCATCGTTTCGGGCACCCGTACGCTGCGCCCGTCCCATTCCACGATCCCGTCCTGCGCCATGTTGTCGAGCGCCGGGGTGGCGCCGAGCAGACCGGCGGCGTTGCAGCCATGGCGGGCGGCAGTGGCGTCGAGATCGACGCTGCCGTGGCACATCAACTCCTCGATCACGTCCCGGCGCAGGCGGTCCTCGTCGGATAGCGCGATACCGCGGGCGATCGGCAGTTGGCCGGCGCGGACCTGTTCGCGATACCCAGGAATCGCCGGGGTATTCTGCACGTAGCCCTGCGGCAAAGCGCCGATGGAAGAGGCGCCAAGGCCGAGCAGAACGGGCGCGGTATCGGTCG
>CAIWAJ010000759.1:0-5285 GCA_903910565.1 uncultured Rhodospirillales bacterium | reverse complement strand
GCCGGACGCTCAGGTGCTGGGCGCGATCGGCCAGGGCTTCGCGCCGATGCAGCTGCGCCTGACGGTGCGGCGGCTGCAGATGGGCGCCTGGTGCACGGGCATGGCGGTGCGGGCGCTCGGCATGCTGATCGACCACGCCAAGCAGCGCACCACCTTCGGCCACAAACTCTCCGATCGCCAGGCCATCCAATGGTGGATCGCCGACGCCGCCACCCGCATCCACGCCTGCCGCCTCATGGTCCTCCACGCCGCCGCCAAGCAGGATGCCGGCGGAGATGTCCGCACCGAAGCCTCGATGATCAAGGTCGTCGCCACCGAACTCGCGCAGGATGTCATCGACCACGCCATGCAGGCCTTCGGCGCCATGGGGATGACGCGGGAGTTGCCGCTGCAAATCATGATGCAGAAAGTCCGCACCATGCGCATCTACGAGGGACCAAGCGAGGTTCACCGCATGGTGATCGCCCGCCGCCTGATCGATGCCAGGAAGTAGCCCCGGCTTGCTTTGCCAGCGGCGACAACCACTTCTATAAGCGCCGCAACGTCGATTAGTGATGGATACAGCACGCATGCCCACCAAGGACGCCACCGGCCCGCTCAAGGGCCTCCGTGTGCTCGACCTCACCCGCGTCCTCGCGGGCCCGACCTGCACGCAGATGCTGGGCGACATGGGCGCCGAGGTCATCAAGATCGAGCGCCCCGGCGCCGGTGACGACACCCGCGGTTTCGCCCCCCCCTCGATGCCCGGCACCGAGGAGAGCGCCTATTTCGTCGGCGTCAACCGCAACAAGCGCTCGGTGACGCTCGATATCGCGACCCCCGAAGGTCAGAAGATCATCAAGCGCCTGCTTGAGGACACCGACATCCTGGTCGAGAACTTCAAGGTCGGCGCCCTCGCCAAGTACGGCCTCGGCTACGAGCAGGTCCACAAGGCCTTCCCCTCCATCATCTACTGCTCCATCACCGGTTTCGGCCAAACCGGCCCCTACGCCCCCCGCCCCGGCTATGACGCGCTGATCCAGGCGATGGGAGGGGTAATGTCCCTGACCGGCGAAATCGAAGGCGAGCCGCAAAAAGTCGGCATCCCCGTCGCCGACGTCTTCGCCGGCCTCTACGGCTGCATCGGAATCCTCGCCGCCCTGCGCCACCGCGAACGGACCGGCCAGGGCCAGCAGGTCGATATCGGCATGCTCGACACCCATGTCGCCTGGCTCGCCAACCAGGGGATGAACTACCTCGCGACGGGGGAGAACCCACCCCGCCTCGGCAATCAACACCCCAACATCGTCCCCTACCAGGTCTTCCCCACCGCCGACGGCCACATCGTGCTCTCCGTCGGCAATGACCCGACCTTCAAGCGCTTCTGCGACGCCTTCGGGATCTCCCACCTGCTCGACGACGAACGCTTCGCCACCAACCCGGCCCGCGTACAGAACCGCAAGCTCGTCACCGAGACCCTGAACGAGACCATGCGGACCCGCACCACCGCGGACTGGGTCGAGCAGCTCGAGGCGCTGAAAATCGGCTGTGGCCCGATCAACACCCTCAAACAGGTCTTCGCCGACCCCCATGTCGTCGCCCGCAACATGGTGATCGAGATGAACCACACGTCCGGCGTGCCGGTAAAGGTGATCGCCAACCCGGTGAAACTCTCGGAAACGCCGGCCGACTATCGCGTCCCGCCGCCGGTGCTCGGCGAGCATACCGACGAAATCCTGGGTGACCTGCTCGGGATGAGCGCGCGAGAGATCAACAAGCTCCGCGACAAGGGGATCGTCTGATCCGTCAGGGATGATCCTTCAGGAAGCGTGAGAAGGCCCCGAGCGTCACGTCGCTGACGTGATGCTCGATCCCCTCCGCATCCTGCTCCGCCGCCTCGGCCGGTACACCGACCCGCAGCAGCAGGTCCACCACCAGCCGATGCCGTGCCCGCACCCGATCGGCTAATGCCTCACCTTCGGGGGTCAGGAACACGCCGCGATAGGGTTTGGCCGTGGCCAGCCCTTCGCGCTTGAGCCGGCTGATGGTTTTGATCGCCGTCGCGTGGGACACCCCGAGGCGGCGCGCGATATCGGTCGGCCGCGCCTCGCCGCCGCTGGCCAGCAGGTCGGCGATGAGTTCGGCGTAATCCTCCAGCAGCGCCGAGGCCTGGGCCGTGCGCGCCTTGCCGAACCGCCGCGCCTGGGTCGGCTCGGCCGGGAGGTCCGGCGTGGCGGACGGCGGCTTGGGTGGCGGCAAAACGGGTCTCCCGGAGTGGTGTTGTAGCAAGAGCAAACGCGGGGCGGGTTGACAAGCGCATTCGGTGAACCACATCCTTGGCTGACAATTGTAGACGAGGCTACACTTTGGCGCCATGGATGCCGCGAAGCTGGATAGGCGAATGAGCGAAGCCATCGGCCGCGCCGATATGTCGGAGCGCACGGTGGCCGCCGGCCGCGACGTGCTGGCCGGGCGGCGGCGCGGGGTGCTGAACTTCCTGCCCTTCGCCGGCCCCGCGGTGATCGCCTCGATCGCCTATATGGACCCCGGGAATTTCGCCACCAACATCCAGGCCGGCGCCCGCTATGGCTACTCGCTGTTGTGGGTGGTGGTGGCCGCGAACCTGGTGGCGATGCTGTTCCAAGCGCTGTCGGCCAAGCTCGGGATCGTCACCGGCATGAGCCTTGCCGCCCATTGCCGCGCCCGCTACCGGCCCAGCGTGCGCATCGCGATGTGGGTGGCCAGCGAAATCGCCGCCATGGCGACCGATCTCGCGGAGTTCCTCGGCGGCGCGGTTGGCCTTTCTTTGCTCTGCGGGATCAGTCTGATGGCCGGGCTGGTGCTCACCGGGACCGCCACGTTCCTCCTGCTGCAATTCGGCGGCCGCGGGTTCCGGCCGCTCGAGATCATCATCGGCGCCTTCGTGCTGATCATCGGCCTCTGCTATGCTTTTGAACTGGCGATCGCCCCGCCGCACTGGGCGGGCGTGCTGCACGGTATCCTGGTGCCCGCCCTGCCGGATGGTGGCGCGGTGACGCTTGCCGTCGGGATCATCGGGGCCACCGTGATGCCGCATGCGATCTACCTGCACTCCTCCCTCACGCAGGGCCGCATGCCCGCCGAAGACGAGGCCGAGCGCCGGCGCATCCTGCGGTATTCGAACCGCGAGGTCCTGGTCGCGCTGGGTTTCGCCGGGCTGGTGAACATGGCCATGCTGGCGATGGCCGCCACCACCTTCCATCCCGGGAATCCCGATATCGCGGAGATCGAGACCGCCTACCGTACCCTCACCCCGCTCCTCGGAGGCGCCGCTGCCGCGGTGTTCATGGCCTCGCTGCTGGCCTCGGGGATGTCGAGTTCGGTGGTCGGCACCATGGCCGGCCAGGGGATCATGCAGGATTTCCTGCACATCCAGACCCCGCTATGGCTGCGCCGGGTGCTGACGATGGCGCCGGCCTTCGTCATTGTCGGGCTCAGGGCCAATGCGACCGACAGCCTGGTGATGAGCCAGGTGGTGCTGAGCCTCGCGCTGCCGGTCCCGATGATCGCGCTGGTGGTGCTGACCAGCGATCGCGCGGTGATGGGCGCTTTCGCCAACACACGGCTGGTGCGCGCCCTCGCAATCGTCGCGACCGTCATCGTGCTGGCGCTCAACGCGGTCCTGCTGCTGATGGCGACCGGGGTGCCGTTGTTCGGCTGATCGGGCCTAGGAGACCGTCAGCCAGCGGCCCTCGGCGCTCGAGTCGATGCAGCGGTCCAGCACCTGTTGCACCGTGGCGGCGCGGCGGAAATCGGGGGTGCCGTTGACGCCGAGACGCAGGGCGGCGACGAAGCGCTCGGCATTGCGGGGGGTCGGCGGGCATTCGACGATGCGCCAGGTCTGGGTCTCGATATCGGCCCCCAGGCACGCCTCCAGCCGCGAATCGTCGGCGTCCGCCCAGATGCGCAGCGCGCCGCGATCGCCGTGCAAGGCGAGGTTGAGGTCGTTGCGGTGGCCGGTGGCGTAGCGGGACATGTGGATGACGCCGAGGGCGCCGTTGGTGAATTCCACCGTCATCGCCACCGAATCATTGGCGTCCAGCCGATAGGGGCCGATCGCGCCGCCCGGCGCCTTGTCGAAGGTATGCAGCCTGGCCTGCAGGGCGGCGATGTCGAGCCCGGCGCCGAAGGTGGCGAAATCGACGATGTGGATGCCGATATCGCCGAGCACGCCGGTGGAGCCATGGCCGGTGGAGAGGCGCCACAGCCAGCGCTCCTCGGTGCGCCAGTCGCCCCAGTGTTTGGCGGTGAGCCAGCTTTGCAGGTAGCTCGCCTCGACATGGCGGAGCGCACCGATCGCGCCCTCCGCCACCATCTCGCGCGCCCGCTGGATGGCGAAGGCGTTGCGGTAGGTGAGGTTGACCATGTTAATCAGCCCTGCTTTTTCCGCCGCCGCGGCCATCACCGCGGCATCGATGTGGTTTACCGCGAGGGGCTTCTCGCAGAAAACATGCTTGCCGGCGGCGAGGAGTTGCATGGTGGTGGGGTAGTGCACCGGGTCGGGCGTCGCGTTCACCGCGGCGTCGAACCGCCCCCAGGCCAGCGCCTGATCGAGGCTGGCGAAGCGCTCGGCGATGGCGTGGCGGTCGGCATAGGCGGTGACGCGGTCGGCGTTGCTGTCGACGGCGGCGATGAGGGTGCAGTCGGCGATGGCGCCGAAATGGGCGGCGTGGCGTTCGGCGATCGACCCGGTGCCGAGCACCAGGATGCGCCAGCGGTTCATCAGCGGAACCCCTTCTCGCCCGGCTTGTGCAGCGATGCGCCCCGCACGGTGATGGGCTCGGGCGCCCGCTCGACCGGCACGTTGGGGGCCTGCTCGACGCCCTTCCAGGACGGCGCCGGGTTGTGGGCCCAGCGCACCGCGTTGCGCAGCACGGTCTGCACGTCGGGGTTGTGGTAGATCGGGTAGACCTCATGGCCCGGCGAGAAATAGAAGATCCGCCCGGCGCCGCGCTGGAAGGTGACGCCGGAGCGGAACACCTCGCCGCCGGCGTACCAGGAGATGAACACGGTCTCCAGCGGTTCCGGCAGCAGGAAGGGCTCGCCGTACATTTCGGAGTTCTCGATCACGATCGAGGGGCCGATGCCCTGGGCGATGGGGTGCGAGGGGTTGATCGCCCAGACGCGCTCGCGCTCGCCGGCCTCGCGCCAGCGCAGGCTGCTGGGCGAGCCCATCTGGGCCTTGAAAATCTTGGAGAAATGCCCGGAGTGCAGGACGATCAGGCCCATGCCCTCCCAGACCCGTTGCTGCTCGCGGCGGACCACCT
>CAIWAJ010000758.1:0-3413 GCA_903910565.1 uncultured Rhodospirillales bacterium | reverse complement strand
TCTCCCTGGTGGTTTCTTGGCGTGTCGGTCCCGGCGGGCGGGCCGTCGGATTGGCGGGCGATGAGGCGGGCGGGCCAGATTTCCTGCATCCCCTCGGCGGGCGCGCCGCCGATGCGGGCGAGCAGCATCTCGACCATGCGCCGCGCCGCGCGCTCGATGGGCTGGGCGATGGTGGTGAGCGGCGGGTCGGTATAGGTGGCGAGCGGCAGGTCGTCATAGCCGATCAACGCGACGTCGCGCCCGGCGCGCAGCCCGGCATGGGCCAGCGCGTGCATGGCGCCGACCGCGATACGGTCCGTGGCGCAGAGCACGGCGGTGGGGCGTTCATGCGGGTGTTCGGTGGCCAGCAAATCCTGCATGGCGCGGAAGCCGTTTTCCTCAGTGGGCTCCACCTCGCGCAGCGGGCCAGGCGTGCCGAGTGCTGCCAGCCAGCCGGCCTTGCGGTGATGGGCGAACATGTAGAGCGGCAGGGCGTTGATGAGCGCGATTCTCGTGTGGCCGAAGCTGAGAAGGCGCTCGGTCGCAGCGCGGCAGGCGGCCTCGCCGTCGATATCGACATAGGCGAATGGGCGCGACTCGAGCGAGCGGCCATGGGCGACGAAGGGGAAATCGCGATCGAGCAGGTAGGAGATGCGCTCATCCTGGCGCCGGGTGCGGGCGAGGATGATGCCGTCGACCTTGCGGTTCTCCACGAGGTGGCGATAGGCGCGCAGCGCGTCGGCGCCGGGGCGGGCGGTGGTGACCAGCAGATCGAGCTTCTCTGCCTCCAGCGCCGGGCCAATGGCGGAGAGCATGCGCAGGAAGAACGGATCGTCGAACTGGCCGGGGCCGGAGGGCAGCACCACGCCGATGGCCTCGGCGCGGCCGCGGCGCAGGCGGCGGGCGGCCTCGTTGGGGCGATAAGCGATGCGGTCGGCCTCGGCGATCACCAGAGCGCGGGTGGCCGGCGCCACGTCGTCGTAGCCCGCGAGGGCGCGGGAGACGGTGGTGACGGAGATACCGAGGGCGCGGGCGATGCGGGCGAGCGACACGGGGGCTGGACGATCCCAAACGTTTTCTTATGCTGTGCTCGGTAATCCAAATCGATTTGGACGTCAAATACGGGGGATGCGATGGGCAATAGCTACAAGGTGGGGGCCAGCGACCGGCGTCCCTGGGGCGAGTGGACGGTGCTGGATGCCGGCCCTAGATTCGCCGTGAAGCGGATCCGGGTGGCACCCGCCGGCGTGCTGTCGCTGCAACGCCACCGCCATCGCGCCGAGAGCTGGACCATCGTCGCGGGAGTGGCCGAGGTAACGCTGGGCGATGCGGTCTTCACCGCAAAGGCAGGCGAGAGCATTGAGATCGCGTGCGGCCAGGTGCACAGGATCGCCAATCACGGTGAGCAGGACGTGGTCTTCATCGAGGTGCAAATGGGCGACATCCTCGACGAGGATGACATCGAGCGCCTGCAGGACAGCTACGGCCGAACCTGAGGCCGCCGCATCAGGTTGTTCGTGTCACCTTCTGGAGGGCCGGGGGATGGTCCGGGTCGCGGCCGCGAGCATGGGCGGCGGCCTCGATGGCGCGATAAGCGCTGATAAGCATGAGTAATAGGTCGGTATCCGCGTCTGCGGTCGTCAGGGTCGGCAGGACGGTCCCGCCGGGGCACGGGCTGCCGGCTGCAAGCACCTGAGTGCCGCGCGCTAGCAGGGAGGGCAGGAGGGCTTCGGTGTGTGCCCTTGTCGCGTCGCCCTGCATCAGGGCCAGAAGCGGGAAACCTTGGCCGGCGAGTGCCATCGGACCGTGCGCGAGTTCAGCGGCGCTGTGAGCGATGGCCGCGACGCCGCAGGTCTCGGCGAGCTTGAGCGCGATTTCCTTAGCAATGCCGAGGCCGGGGCCGCGGCCGATGACGAAGATATTGGCGTGGTTTGTCAGGCTCTCTGTGAGCGCCGGCCAATCTGGGGCTTCGGCGAGCCGGGCGGGCAGGGCGTCCATCCCGACCGGCAATCCGGCCCAGAGCCGCAGCAAAGCGAGCCCCGTGGCCAGCGTCGCAATCACCGTTTTGGTGGCGGCCACGCTGCGTTCCGGCCCGGCCTTGATGTCCAGCACCAATTCGCAAGCGGCGGCGAGCGGCGATGTGGCGTCGTTGACGATCGCCAGCGTCAGCGCCCCGCCGGCGCGGGCCTGTTCGGCGGTGGCGATGAGGTCCGGCGAGCGGCCGGATTGCGAGATGGTGATGAACAGCGCGCCGTCGAGATGCTGCGGGCGCTGGTAGACCGAGGCGAGCGAGGGCATGGAGGCGGCCGCCGCCAGCCCAAGGTCGCGCCCGATCAGGCTGCGCAAATAGGTGCCGGCATGGGACGAAGATCCGCGCGCCGCCACCACCACAAAGCGGGGCGCGAGTGCCTTGATGCGGGCCGCCACCGCCGCAATCGCCGGGATATTGGCGAGCACGCAGGTAACGGCGGCGGAGGCCTCGCCGATTTCATCGAGCATCAGGCTCATTGCCGGCTCCGCAAGCGGGGGTCGAGCTTGTCCTGCAAGCCGTCGCCCAGAAGGTTGAACCCGAGGGCAGCCAGCAGGATGGCGATGCCCGAGAACACGGCCGGCCAGGGGGTGAGGGCCAGGAAGCTGCGGCTTTCCGCCAGCATCCGCCCCAGCGACGCGGTCGGCGGCTGGGTGCCGAGGCCGAGGAAGGAGAGGCTGGCCTCCACCAGGATGGCGGTGGAGAGTGACAGGCTGGTCTGCACCAGGATCACCGGGGTGAGGTTAGGCAGCAGATGATCGCGCATGATCCGCCAATCCGTCGCGCCGATGGAGCGGGCGGCGATGACGTATTCGGCGTCCTTCAACAACAGGGTCGGCCCGCGCAGGATGCGGGCGAAAATCGGCGTGTAGACCACGGCGATGGCGATCGCGGTGCCGAGCGCACCGGGGCCGAGGATGGCGATGATGCCGATCGCCAGCAGGATCAGCGGGAAGGCGAACAACACATCCATCAGCCGCATCGCCACATCATCGAACCAGCCGCCGCGCCAGGCCGCCAGCACGCCGATACCGCCGCCGAGCGCCAGCGCGCCGAGCACGGAGACGGAGGAGATGGCGAACAGCGTGCGGTAGCCGTAGAGCGCCCGGCTCAGCACGTCCCGCCCGAAATTATCGGTGCCGAGCCAATGGGCGAAGGATGGCCCCTGCATGCGGGCGAGGATGTCCTGCCCGTTCGGCTCATAGGGGGTGAGCCATGGCGCGCCGGCCGCGCCGATCGCCTGGGCGATCACCAGTACCAGGCCGATCCACAATATCGGGTTGCGCGATTTCATCCGCGGGCCCGCGGGTCGATGGCGAGATACAGCACGTCCACCAGGAAATTCACCACCACGAACACCACGGTGGCCAGCAGGATCGCCGCCTGGATCAGCGGGTAGTTGCGC
>CAIWAJ010000757.1:0-16638 GCA_903910565.1 uncultured Rhodospirillales bacterium | reverse complement strand
GGACTTCGCCCGAAGGCCGTCGTCCGGCGGACGATGTAGTCGTGTATCTCAGGCCCAGGCGCGGCTCGGCTGACGATGAAATCCTCGTCCTTCAGGGACTCCCAATGAATCGCGTCGCCATCGGCCAGAGCATGGTGCTCAGGCAATGCCGCAAAGACCCGCGCCTCCCACAACACGACGCTGTCGCAGTGTGCCGCCAGTGGTGTCCCGGCTACGAAAGCGACGTCGAGATGGCGCTCTGTGATCCGGGCGAGATGTTCACTGGTGGAGCCTTCGACGATCTCCATGGCGATCGCGGGGTGGTGCTCGCGATAGCTGCCCAGCAGGTTGCGCAGGTAGCCACCTGAGACCGACGCCAGAATGCCGATGCGGATCACGCCCTCAGCACCGCGTCCGGCACTGGCGGCCGCCTTCATCGCGTGATCAATCTCCGAGAGAGCTGGGCGCGTCCTCTCCAGAAATCGGCGCCCCGCCTCTGTGAGCCGGACACCGGTCGAGTCGCGCTCAAACAGCGACACCCCCAGTTTGTCCTCCAGCGCCCGGACGCGGCGGCTGACGGCCGACTGCCGGACACCGAGAACCTGTGCGGCGCGGCTGAAGCTCAGATGCTCGGCTACCAAAAGCGCCTGTGTGACGGAAACGAGGTCGATCATGCATCTGCCTCCTAGGTGATTCTACGCACGAGTGCAGTGCAGCAAGATTGGCGCAGACATTGAGGCAAAACGGCGGCGTTGATTTTTCTGGTATTATTAAAGAAATTTAACTATGTGCGCTGATGGCATTGGCGATCCTACCATCTGATTGGCTCGCTAGAGCGTGATGAATTTAGGTTCGGTCATATCCTGAGTTGATGAGGTAATTGGCGCATTCCTGTTTTGTGTAGCTGTCCAGGAGGGAGCCGATGGTGGTGCAAACGGCGTCTTGGGTTCTGGCTGCGGCCTTGCGCAGCAGATGCTTGAGTTTGGCGAATACCTGCTCGATGGGGTTCAGATCGGGCGAGTATTTCGGCAACAGCAGGAGCTTGGCGCCGGCCTGGCGGATGGCCCGGCGGACAGGCGGTCCTTTATGGCTGCTGAGGTTGTCCATGATGACCACATCGTTGGGCAGCAGGGTCGGCACCAGAACCTTCTCGACATAGACCAAAAACCGCGCGCCATTCATCGGGCCATCGAGAAGCCAAGGCGCTTCGATGCGGTCATGCCGCAAGGCGGCCACGAAGGTCATGGTGTTCCAATGCCCAAACGGGGCTTTGGCCAGTAGCCGCTCGCCCTTTGGCGCCCAGCCCCGCAACGGCGCCATGTTGGTCTTGGTCCAGGTCTCGTCGATAAACACCAGCCGGGCGGGGTCAATCCGCCCCTGATACCGCCGCCATTGCCGGCGTCTGCGTGCGACGTCAGGCCGATCTTGCTCGCTGGCGTGCAGTGTTTTTTTTGAAGCTGAGCTTCTCGGCGTGGACGAACTCCCAGACTGAGCGGTAGTCGACCCGCAGGCCGCGCTCGCCCAGTTCAGCCACCAGGCCACGCAGGGTAAAATCAGCGCCCAGGCACCGCGCGATCAGCCAGTCTCGATGCGCACCGGCGATCTTCTTGGGCCGGTGGCCACCAATCTGGCCAGGCGCCAGACTGCCGGTCTTGCGAAACACCTTCACCCAGTGGATCGCGGTGCTGATCGCCACCCCAAAATGCGCCGCAGCGCGATGGCGCGACATACCACCATGTTCAACCGCCGCCACAACCCGCTCACGCAGGTCCAGAGAATAGGGTGCCACCATGCCTGCTGGCCTCCAGATCCAGCCAGCATCTTGAATCAGAACTCAACCCGCGTCGGGAAGAAAAATCGACTCAGACCGGATTCATCACGCTCTAATTTCTCGGTATCAGTGACAATCGGCGTTGCGCACCTTTAGGTGTTTCGTCGTGGGGCAACGTCTAGCCCAGGACGCTTCGCTTCTCCATCCGAGCAGATCACTATTGGGCATCTCGCATCCATTTCGGCGGATTGTTGCAACGTAGGCGATCCAGTTTATTTGGGAATTGGCGTAAGAACCATGCGAAATAGGAAATATTTTCTTGTCTTTCCAAATTCTGGAAGTTTTTACCAGTCGAGGGCTATCTGCTGCGAAAGACTTATTGTACGGCGTCCAATAGCCGAGGCGTGCGCGCTAGCGTCTTTTGAATGCCGTCTCGATCTAAAAGGCGCGCCTCTATTGTCGACGTAGCGATTTTCTCGGGGAGACATGAGCCGAATTTCAATTCCCTGATCATTTCTGAGGAAACTAACGGACGAACCAAAACTGTTTCTATTTTTGATAAAGACTTGATCGCAGCCGCATCGCTCCCGCCTCTGATCGTAATACAAAAATCGTCCGAGCGCGATCCGGCTCCAGGAATGACTTGCGCCAGTGCCGCATTCGCCAGGCCGCCGGCAAAGGTCCAGATACGAAAAATATCCTGTCCATTATGGACGATCGGAATTGTTGTCGCGTCGACGAATGGCAGCCGCTCTTGAACCTCCTCCAACTTAGATACCGCCCTGCGCGAAAGCCTACACCCAGGTGCAGCTCCAGCGATGACTGCCTCCGCTGCACGACACACTGCGAATGATGCGGGCCTTCCACTACCAAGCCAGCGTGCTCGACCCTCTCCCTCAGCGGCCACAACGGAAACGCGACGTCGCGGCCAATTAACGTCAACTACGCGCCAACTACGTCCAGCTAAAAGTATGACAATCGGCTCGCCGTCCGGTAACGGAGCAACCGCTAGCGGGTGGATAGCACCGAGTTCGGTTCGTCCGAATGTAACCGAAAGGAGCATCGGACTACTAAAGCTGACGACGAGATCGCCGAAATGCCTTCGACCGAATTCCTGCTCAGCCAGCGCTCCCAGCCCAAGGATACCGGCATCCAAGCTCAGCATCCCAGTGGCAATCATGTGTTCAACAACATCCGCTTGGTCGCTCGGCGATATGGCTTCGAACGTCACTCCAAGCCAACTGTCCAAATCACTGACCGCGATGCCTTTTTCTTGCAGCACTAAAGCCATTATCTGCTGCGCGTAGATGTGAGCGGGCTGAGCGGGAGGTTCCACATGTTCGACGTACCCCTCTCGCCAAAGGCGGGCGATACCTAGAGCCAAAAGCAGTTCGGAATCACTTGTCGCTAGGAAGAGAAAATTGCGAACAGAGCCTGCTCTTCGACCGCTCCTCCCCATCCGCTGGAGAAAACTAGCGACAGATGGCGGTACACCTACCTGTATTACGCGGTCGAGTTCACCAACATCGATTCCCAGCTCCAACGTCGATGTAGCGACAATTGCGCAGTCGGGCTCTGCAGCGAAGGCAGCCTCGGCTTGGCGCCGTTCGTCGGCAGACAGAGAACCATGGGAGACAAACGTCCGAACTCCTGCACGACGCAAACCGGCTGCAAGTTCCTCAACCCTGGCGCGGCTGTCTGCAAATATGAGCCTCCGTTCACCCCGATGGACGCGCGACAGGACTGTCACAGCGTTTTCAACCGAGCCAACGTGATCGGCCAAAACGTCTCCGGTGGTTAGCCCTGCGCCCGAGCCGACAATTCTCCCGCCCCTGTTCCGAGTAAGCCACGTCAACAAGTCATCTGGATTTCCGACTGTTGCCGATAGGCCAATTCGCTGAATGCGTTGTCCGGTGAGCCACTCAAGACGCGCAAGAATTGCGAGTAGGTGCCATCCCCGGTCGTCACCAGCGAATGCATGAAGCTCGTCGACAACAACCGCCCTTAGACCGCCTAGCAAAGATTGATGGTCGATCCGGGCCGACACCAAAATTGCTTCAACCGACTCTGGTGTGGTGAGAAGAACGTCCGGTGCGTCCCGCAGCATCCTCTTGCGTGCCGGCTCGCCAACGTCACCATGCCATACGCCCACGGTGCGGCCAACGAAACCGGCGTATCGGCTGAGCCGGGGCTCAAGGTTGTTCAGCAAAGCCTTTAATGGGCACAGATAGAGAATCGAAAGACCACTCCAGGACTGGTTTGCTGCGCGTGACAGCAGTGGCAAGAACGCCGCTTCGGTCTTTCCGCCAGCCGTCGGCGCAAGGAGGAGTACGTCATCTCCAGCGTGGATCGGAGCAATCGCGTCCCTTTGGGTCGCCCGTAGATCAACCCATCCCAGCGTATTGACGATGTGATATCGTAGGGCCGGGTGAAGCTGATCGAATGATTTCACGCGTCAAGCTCAACATCGTCGACCGAAGTCGCACCTGCGCTAGCACGCTCGGCGACAGACAGCTCTCGTTCATCAATAGTTGGCGCATAATGTCGCCGCGGATCGAATTCCGTAAACTGATCAACTCTGTCAAGTACGTCCGCAACGAGTTTCTTGAGGAAAATGCGAGGCGCAACCCCAACGCGCCCCCCAAATCGGCCAGCGACCGCACGAGCAAGATCTGCAAGATAAGCGTTGTCGACAACCGCGCGGACGCGCCCGCCCTGGGTCGCTTGCTCTGCAAAAAGGTCACGAACCCGCGCGCCTACCTGCACCAGGGCATCGAGATCAAACCCGGGAAGCCTTATTTGCACAGCCCGCGGATTATCGAAGCGCGCATCGGTCGCAAAGTCCGTGTGGATGCGCTGGGCTAAGGGAGGGAGGCGCTGAACACCCTGCGGCCCATCAAAGAAAGCAGACGTTCCAGTCACGACAAGGAATAATCCCGGATACCGACCGGCATCCATTTCGTCGAGAAGCTGTCGGAGAGCGTTGAGTCCCTTCTCGCGAGTGTCGGCGCGCATTCGTTGTAATGTCTCAACCTCATCAAGCACTAAGACAAGTCCTGGCCGCCCAGAATCTCGAAGGATCGTCAGCAGCCCAGCCAGAAAGTGCATTGCTCCGAACGGATCGAGATCGCCCTTCACGCCAGCAGCGCGCTTTACTGCGGCAGCGACGTTCGGCTGGCCACCGAGCCAAGCGATCAATCCCTCAGCAAGCGCCGCCTCATCGGCTAGTAGAGCACGCCGGTAGGCACGCAACACAGCGGCAAAAGCCGGCGCGGTACGAGAAATTGTCGACAACCTCTGCTCAACGAGAGCGTCAGTCGCAGCAACCAGTCCCTCCGCATCACTGGAATCGATGTTCCCAGACGCGAGTGCATCCTCCTCAAGGGTGTAAAACCACGCATCAACGATTGATCGAAGCGCGCCGTCCGGGGTGTCGGCGGTTGCGAGCCGTTCTGCGAGGCGACGATAGACCGTCTCCCAACGATGCAGGGGGGTTTCTGTCTCGGAGACTTGAACTTCACTTGTTGCAAAACCGCTGGTGGAGCGGGCGCGCTCTTCAAGCCATCGGGCAAAGAAAGTTTTACCGCTCCCATATTCGCCGCGAACCGCTTTGAAGCCGCCCCGGCCCAGGGCAACGGCTGCAAGGTCAGCATCAATCGCGGCTTCGAACCTATCCATCCCCACCGCGAAAGCGGCGAGGCCCTCTCGAGGTACTGTCCCTCGGCGAAGCGCATCGAGTATCTCAGCGCGCCGCTGGGGGCCGGTCATGGTCCACCGCCGATCTCGAACTGTAGCCGCAGAAGGCGCACGTCCAAGACGACTTCATCGGCAGTCGCGTCGATTGAGAGAACCTGTGCCTGATCGACGTTGAGCACACGCCTCGTCGCATTAACGAGGCCAGAGGCACGGAAGGCGGGCAACTGAAGCGTCTGCGCGAGTGCCGTTCGTGAAAGTCTCCCGCCGCGTGCAGCAAGCGCCGCGACCAGTGCTCGTATGACCAGATCGTCCGGCGCTCCACGCCCCGCAAGCCCTCGCTGGGCTGCGTAAGTCGGCGATGTCAGTAGAGAGTCAATCCACGCATCCGCTGCTGGTGTCACCTCGAACAGGCTGATTTGCTTTGTATCGCGACGGCGACCGGGCGTTGCGGGCGTAACGCTGGGTGCTGCTGGCGGCGCTTCGCCCTCGCCCCACCAGGCGGGCTCAGCGGGAGGTGCTTCAACCCAATCCCGTGGCGCGACCCCACTGGTCAAGACCGCCAGAGGCACCAAAACTTCCTGAGGGCTCGCGCCACCGTGATAACCACTCCGCTTTGAGGCGTAGCGAAGTCGTTCGCTCCAGGCCAGCACCGCTCCTCGTGTGCCATCAGGAGACATTACGCGACCATCCCGTACTTCGATCTCGCCATCCCGAGCCCGCCCGCCGGATCGCCAACGGTCGCCGGGTGCGGCTTGGACATAGGTGGTACCAGCATCGAGCACGTGACCGTGGTCCCCGGTCAGAACAACCAAGCGACCAGCCTCCCTTGCTGCTCTCAGCACAGGTGCTAACTGGCGCAAGACCTCCGTGGACCAAAGGACTTCGATCTGGTCCGACCCGGCTAATTGCGCATCAACCGCGTTGTGAACAATGCCGACGACTCGTTGTCCCGTATCGGTCAAGGCGGATCGAACACGTTCATCCAGCTCTGGTCCAGCGCCGAGGTCCGCTTTGTGGAATAGTAGTGGCGGCTTCCCAGCTCGTGACATCTCGCGGAGCCGTTGATGGACGCCAAAAGCACTACGCTCCGATGCGGCATCCCCGCGGACAAGGCGCCCGGAGAGAAGGCTTGTCCGGGAAGTCTCAGTAACTGTTGGAAGGGCCGCTACAACCGGAGGGGGCGAAGCTCGGCCCGTAGGGGAGAGCTCGGTCCAACCCTGACGACCGATATCGGCGACCAACGGCCGCGCAACGGCGAAGCTCAGCCCATCGAGGATCAGCAGCAGAACCGGCACATGGGCGGCAAGAGGTGCGACAATACTATCGAGGACACGCTCGATCGGTAACGCGTCGTCGCCAGCGGAGCCCCCTGCGTTCCAATCGCGGAGCAGTGCCGCGAATCCGCTGTTCTCTTCTTCACGGCGAATTCCGGCGAGTTCGCGAAGCCGCGCATAGGCCGCGGCGACAGCCGGACCACCATCGCCAGCTCTAAGCGACGTGCGCGCCCAGTCCACAAAGCCGCCGTCCTCGGCATAGGCCCGCGCCGCACTACCGAACCCCGAGATTGTCCGGCGCCTCCCACAGAGCCAGCGGCACAGCCTGGCAGCCATTTGCAGACGATCCAACCTTGCGCGATGGTCGCCAGCGCGCTCGTGGTTTAGCGTAAGGCGCACCAACCGTGCCGCGTTTGCGAGACCTTGCGTACCACCGGACTCCGCTGCTTGGACAACGGCCTCCGCAGCCGCCACAAGCCGCGCCTCAAGCCCTGCGGTGAGAGCGCGGCTCAACCCAGCGTGTTCCGTCGCGCGAACCGTCTCCAGCCAAACGAGTGCCCGCGCTTGGTGCCTTTGTGCGGAAGAGCCATCGAGCCGCGCGATGACGCGGCCTGCGGCATCGGCCAGCAGGCTCCCCGCGTCGGGGTCAACCCTGCTCCCGCCGAACGCCGGCTCCAGCCGCACAGCTGCGTCACGTAGGCTGTCGCTCGGTCCGGCCGTCTCGAAGATCACACCGCAGACCAACCCAATTGCTAGTGCGTCGGCCCCGTGGCCAGCAGACACCGCCCTGGCCACAAGAGCAGCGGCGCTGCCGCCCTCACTTGCAACCTTCTCGAGAATCTTGTCCCGAGAGGCCTGAGGCAGTGCTTGAAACCGATCCAAATTGCCTTCGCCAGCAGTCCAGGCGAGCAGCGCACCGACGTCAGCGCGCGCGTCCGTCAATCCGACCGCGTGTTCGAGACAAAAACGCCAAGCGGTATCCAAATCCAGCACTCCGCCAGGGACTGGCGGATAGCCAGCCGCTGGTGGGCGTTCCAATAACAAATCAGAAAGCCAATCCTGGCCACGCAGGCGAGGGTCGAGATCACGTGCGGAAAAAGCAGCGCGAAGCGCGTCCCATCGGCTGGCCGCCATGAGCCGGCCACGCGGAAAGCGGGCCACGACGTCGGCACCAAGCAGATTGTCTTCGAGGTTGGTGATCAGGAGAAGCCGGGCATCAGGGGCAGCCTCGATATTGGCAAGAGCTTCCCGGATCTCCAACACGCTCTCGCACCAGGCGATCCTAAACTGCTTCCCGCGACGCTCGATGTATTCGGGCCAAGGGCGGCGCATCGGCGACCGCACGCCAAGAACACGTGCCTCCGGCTCGCGGTCGAGAAACGCCTCAAGCTGGCGTCGAGAAGGTGCGAGGAGTGGGCTCACCCTTTTCCACCATCCCGTGTGAGCCGCCATGAGATCGACAGCCGCGCGCCGGGTTCCGCGCCGAGGCGAGACTGCAGACGGTCAAGTTCCGCCTTTGCATCTTCAATCGGAAGAACGTCCCAAGCCCTCTCCTCCAAGATCTCAGGACTCGGACTGGAGCCATCGAAGTCGCTGCCAGGCTCTACGCCGCCTGGGGGCGGTCGATTCCCGGTGTCTGCGGTGCCCGGTTGCCCGCTAGCACCTGCGCCCGCCCCACCGCCACTTGGCGCCGCTGCCGCCAGCAGACGGAAGGCATTCCGCTGAGCTTCGCGAAGCCTCGCCTCAAGTGGGATGACGTGTTCGTCCGCCTCGAGCGCCTCTGCAACAGACCGGCCAATCTGCTCAGCCGCCGCGCGTCGATGGTCCGATAGAGCGGTGGCCGCGGCCAGCACATCCCACTCGAAGGACGCCAGGAAGGAGGCGAGGCCGGATGCCGCGGATATTGATCGTCCTACGGCGGCTTCGCTGGTCCGGAGGTCTGATGTTGCGAGCGACTGCACCACGGTCAACGGCTCGATACCGGCGGTCAACTCAGTCACAAGAACCGAGGCCGACAGCACTGTGATCATGCGCGGTGCGGTCTCGGGTGTTACGCTCGCAGACGCCATCCTCGTCCGCAACACGCTCGTCAGCGTTGCCAGTGACGCACGTGCGGCCTGTGCCTTCTCCCGCAGTTCACTCGCCAATCGTGCTACTGTCGCTCCCTTGCGAACTTCTGATGGCACGAGGCCAAACACTTCCGCCGCGCGCTCACGCGCCTTCGTCCAGGTTGTCTCGTCAGGCAACGGCTGTGCGAGTAATTCCGCGTCGTCATCCAGCCGCTCGATAGAGCCTCGCACCGGTGCCCCGCGCAGCGAAATCGTTCGATCGGCCTGCGCCGCGCAGGCGAGGATAATGAGGTTCTCCACCTCTCTCGGCAGGCCCATCGGCCGCGGCTGATCAATCAGCGCTCGCAGCCGCTTCACCGTCATGGCGCCGCCGCCCTGCTGCGCCGCCAGTCGCGCGAAATGATTGGCCCAATGATCGTCGAGAATGAAATGCGTCAGGCCTTGGTTCATCGTGCCTAGCTTAAGCGGGCCCGCGAACCCGCCAAGGATCTGGCGCACAGCCCGATCCTCGATGAAGCGCCGCTGCTGTGGCTCCTCGGCGGCGGCTTCGATCTCCTTGAGCACTTTGCTCAATGCCGCGTTCTTCACTTCCTGCTCGAAGATCGGATGGGCGGGAAACCGATGAGCGAACGTCGAGTCGAGCAGCGCGCCCATCGCTTCTTTGAGTGTCGCCCCGACTGGTGGCTGCGGTCGGAAGGTTCCGTCGAGTGAGACCAGATGGTCCTCGGCTGAAACCTGAACAGCCAAAGCGCCGTCCTGATCCTGCCGGATGCCGTACGCGGCCTCCAGCACCATGCGCATCCTGCCCTGAAGCTGGCTTTGCTGGTTCTGGAGCAGAGACCGCGCCTGTTGCCGGTCGATCGCGGAAAGGTTCGGGGAGTTTTCCTCCAGTCGCGATCCAACCAGCAAATAATCGATGCGCAGCAGTGTGCCGAGGTCACGCAGCGCCCGATCGCCAAGCGGGGCGGCCACCCAGGCAATCGTATCAGCCTCCTCACCGAAGCGAGCCAGCCGCGCCTTATGGTCCGCCATCGTCCGGCCGTTCGCGTCGAAGGGCAGGCCGAGCAGCAGGGTCGGTGTTCCGGCGCGCCCTCGCAAACGCTCGTCGGACAGCTCGGCGATGCTTTCCAGCCAAACATCCACCTGGCGTCGCGTGCCGCGCCACAGATGCGGCACCTCGATGAACCCCTGCGCGTTCAGCAACTCTCCGCCATTTGCGTCGCCAATGCCCAGTGCGGCGAACAGAAGATCGCGAACCTTGCGGCGACGATTGCCGTCGTTGTCGTAGTGCGCGGCGTTGGCGAGGATAGGCTCGACATCCACACCGGTGATCTGCAGCGAGATGACGGGATTTGTGTCATCCGTCAGCTTGATTTCGCCAACCTGGGCGGCCCAGGTGCGGAGCTTGCCAAGGACGGCGCCGCCTTCGCGTCCCGGAATGGGGGATACAACGCTGCCATGATTCAGCGCTGCCAGCCGCGCCGCGGTGAGCGCCCGCAGCGACTCGACCTCCGGCACCAGGGCGGCCAGCAACAGGGTCTTCAGCAGGCGCGCATCGTTGCGCAAATTGGTCGCGGCGCGCGGGTCCGCGCGCCCTTCGGCCATGTCTTGCCAGGTGACGTTATGGGTCCGCTCCAGCAGCGGCAGCAGCTTCTGTGTCCACAGCTTCCGGGCATTCTCGAACTGAATCCGCATGCCATCTGAAAACGGCTGGTCGCTGGTCGATATCGCGTCCCACAAATCGCCGACCGGGATCAGACTGCCCAGCCTCAGCTCATCCCTCCGTTCGACCAGCAGCGTCAGCATCAGCTTCAGCGCGGTGCGTTCCCGCTGAAGCACTGACGATGCGGCGATCAACGCCTGTACCAATGCCGGGCTGAACGGATAGACCTGCCGGAACATCGTGCGCTCGCCGTCCGACCCGAGCAGCGTTTCAACAACTTCCTTGCGGCGGTTGAAGAATTCATCGAAGGCGTTATCGATCCGTATCTCGGCCACGTCGTCGCGCGGCTTCAGAAGACGCCGCTGTGCGATCAGCGGCAGGTTCCGGTCTTCGAGGTTGATGCGGTCGAACCGCGCCTCCCAGTAGCGCAGGGTATCGGCAAACTGGAGCTGCAATGCGCCAGCCTGATTAGCACCGACGAGGTCACGTAGGTCCCGCTGGCGGGCGACGAAGGAGATGATGGGAATGGGCCGGTCCGCGCGCTGGGCCTCGACCAGCTTCGACAACTTCGCTCCCTCGGCCGAGACGAAATTCACATCGGCGGCGCGCGTCGCCAGCCAGAGGATGAGCTCGTCGAGGAACAGGATCACCGCGTCATAGCCAAGAGCACGCGCGTGGTGGCTCATGATGGCCAGGCCGGTGTCGATATCGACGAAGGCTTCGCCCTTCGCGAGTGCCACGTCGGCATAGCCGGTGAAGAGCCGGCCGATCAGATCGCCGACCAGGCGCTGGCGCTGATCGCCGCTTGGCGGCTCCAGCATGGCTGACTCGAACGACCCGGCATCCCAGGAGTCTTCGAGATCGCCCCATTCGCTTTCAGCATTGGCGCGTTGGTTGAGCCTGCCAAAGAAAGCCTCATCACCATAATGCGCGCGCTGCGCCTTGGCGTCCTCGAATAGTCGTTCGCCCAGGTAGAAACCGGGCACCGGCGCCTCGGGGTGAATCCGGCGCACATGCTCCGCGTAGCCGCCCAGCACAGCGCTTTCCACGTCGCGCGCGCCGATCATGTGGAAGGGGACCATCAGGAAGCGGCGCTGCTGGGTCCAGGTGTTGTGACGGTCCACCACCGGCGCCAGCTCGGGGATCGCGCGGGCGCGTGGATTGCCAGCAAGCAGCAGGTTCAGTACCGCCATGAAGTGGCTTTTGCCGGAGCCGAACGAGCCGTGCAGGTAGCAGGCTGCGCTTTTGCGCTCCTCGGTGGCGCGCTGGATGAATCCCAAGGCTTCGTCGAACGATTTCCGCAGTTGGTCGGTGACGACGTAGTTCTTCACCGTCTCCTCGGCATGCGCGTCCGACACGCCTTCCGAGAGTTTCAGAACGAAGTCGCCCTGATGCACCCGCTCGGGGATGGTGATCAGATCGCGCAGCAGCGGTGCCTGTGTGTCGCCCATTACGCGGCCCTCCGGGTGCGGCCGCGACGAGGTGTGGCGGGCGGTGTCCATGCCGCGACGGCGGCTTCAGTCATGCCGAGCGCCCTGGCCTCGGTTTGCACAAAATCGACGAAATAATCCCCCATGTGGGCGCCCAGGTCGGGGTCGTAGTCGTTGTGCCATTGCAGGAGCCAGGGCAACAACTCGATCACCCCGGCGAGCAGTGGCACCAGCCGATCGGCCGGCCAGCCATCGCTGTCCTTGCGTTCCTGGTAGTAGGCCGCGATCGCCAGGGCGCGCTTGAGATGGTTGTGGCCGGCCCAGGTGATGACGAGACTGCCATCGGCATCTCGCTGACAGTGAGGAAACGAGACGAAGCGCTCCTTGGGCACATCCAGGCCGCCGCGCAGACGCCAGAGGACCGTACTTTGAAAATCCTTGGCGACGTATTTCGGAGGCACGGGAATGTCGCCAACCTCCTCACGCTTACGCCGGCGCTGCTCCTCCGCGACCATCCGGTCGATCTGCTGTTCCACGGCCGGTGCCACGCCGACCTGCATGCGGATCGCGTAGGGCTCGGGCTCTTCGCCGGGCCGGCGTGGATTAACGGCCTGCCATTGCTCCTGTGCACGCCGATCGGCCTGGGTACGGAATGATTCGCGCTGTGCCACCACCTCGGCATCGATCGCGTCCTCGCGCCTCTGCTTGTCCCAGGTGGATTCCCATTGCGCCCGCTTGCGCAGGCCCGTTTCGGCATAACGCAGAGCGGTCAGCAAGGGTTCCGACTGTTCGGCGACAACCTCGGCCACCAAGGCCTCCAAGTTGACGTCCGACCGCCCGGCGTAGACGGCGGCGACCGAGAGAAAATCGGCGTCCCGCCGTAGCATGTCGGTGAGTTGAATAGTCGAGAGCACGCGCGCGTCGCCAGTGGCCCAGATGGATGGCGATTCTATACGATCTAGCAGCCAAGTTCGCAGTGCGGCCTGCTCCATTTCCTCCCACGATTCGGTCGACCAGCGGCGCTTGAATTCGGGCCGCTCGATCATGCCAATGTTGGCATGGCTCTCGATCAACGCGATGCGTTGTTCGACGACGCGGCGATAGTCGTCCGGCCAGTGGCGCGGCAGCTCTATGATGGGTGTCGAGCGGTGACGTTCGAACCAGGCGGTTTCGAGCGTTCCCGCCGCAATCTGGCGCGCCATCATGATTTCAAAGGCGCGCTCGCCGAGTTCCAATGGCGGCGGATCCGGATGTTCTGCTATCGTATCATGCAGACCGTAGAGACGATAGCAATGCCAGTCGAGCTCTTCCTGCAGGGCGATCATCCGGCCACGTGTCGCGGCCGCGATCTCGCGGGCGGTATCCAGAAACGCGCGCGACGGGGTGACTGCGTTCGCAATTATGCTTGCAGGAAGATTGGCAGCGAGATGCTGCGCAGCCTGAGCCAACGTGCGAGCAAGTTCGAGCGGTTGTTCTGACGCTAATGGGAATTGCTCGATATTCGTGCCGTTGAAGGCGTATCGTTCATCCCATTTGGTTTTCTGGACGCGGGCTCCTTCCTGCCCCACGTGATCGCCTCCCTTGGGATAGCACACCTGCTTCAGCCAAAAGCACGCGGTGGAGGAGTTCAGCAGACCGAGTAGCCCAAGATGGTCGTCCTTACTCGCGTCCTCTGGGAGCTTGATCACCGGCGCGGTCTGCTTGAATACTTTGCCGCCGTGGTCGAGAACGAAATGGTTGTGTGTGGCGACTTCGGCAAATGTGATAGACATAAAGCTTCGATAGGTAGCAGCAGTGTATTGCATATAGTCTGTCCAATGCAGACCCGCGTCCTCCATAATTCCCTGAAAGGTAACGCGCCGTGCGAGGTTTGTTCGCCAGGGCCACAGCTCCTTTTCAGCGAATTTTCGCTCGACGCCAGCATATGGGTAATAGCAATGTTCCGACGTAATAGCGGCCCAATCTCGCACTTCGTCGCCCGACAGAAACCAACGGAAGCCATCGGGTGGTATGCAGGAGTGACGGAATCTAACTTGATCGTAACCAAATGCATCGTCGGCACCTGTTCGAACCGCCCCACCGATGGGTACTGCGCAACGATCCAGAAGAACGGTTTCCGAATTCTGTTCGATAGCAGTTTTTACTTCCGCGACACCACCACCACCGATACTCCAAGGATGCCTTGCGAATTCGCTCCGCAAAACATCGCAGACAGTGATGAAGCTACTTTCTGACCCTGCCAAATCTACTTGCCGAACTATAGCCAACCAAACCAACCCCTCGGCGGGGGTTTCCGGTGCGGCAGGCTCTCCTCGAACACCCATTAATGTGCGAATCGTGGAAGATATAGGAGCACGGTTGCGCCCAAAGAGAATTACCGTGGGAGTGCCATGCCCCGGAATATAAGCTCCCGAACAGTCTACGACATGGGTGAGATCTAATCCCGGCAATACCTGTTCGATCAGCTTCGCCCCGAATTCCCTCTTTATGAAACTGTTCGCGACGATCACGCCGACATAGCCAGATGCGTGGCTCTCTGTCGTAGGTTTGGCGAGATCAAAAAAGCGCTCAATAAAGGGCACGCCTAGCCCGTAAGTCCGATGACAGCTTCGATAAATTTCCCGATAAGCATCTCGCATCGCCGCACCCTTCGGCGTGATGTACGGAGGGTTGCCCACAACGGCGTGGTACTGCCGTCCCAGGATGCGATCGAGTTCAGAGGTGTCTTCCGCAACGTAATGATGACGCAGCACCCGGCGGAAACCTTCTTCCGCCCCGCCCAACTCGTTGCGGAAGAAATGCCGCCCATGCAGCAAGCTATCGCCCGCCGCCAGATGCAGCACGAAACTTGGCGCTGCTGCCAGACGATGCACGTCGGCAGCCCGAAGGGCCGCCACCAGCAGACGGAAACGCGCGATCTCGATGGCGAACGGATTGAGGTCCACACCCGCGATGGCGTCCAATGCACGCTGTGCCTGCTCCGCCGGCGGCAGTCCCGGCGCGAACCGCCGCCACTCCCGCAATAGCCGTTCAAATCCGCCGAGCAGGAAGTGACCGGACCCGCAGGCCGGATCGATCATTGTCACGTGCTCGTGGCCAAACTCGCGAATGGCCGGCTCCAATGTCCGGTCCAGAATCCATGATTCGACAAAATCCGGCGTCTGCAACAGCGCGTAACGCTTGCGCGCCTCTTCCGAGAGGTCCTGATACAGGTCGCCGAGGAACCGCGTGTTCCAGCCGGAATCGGTGAAATCATGTGCCAGCTCGCCGGTCTCTGGCAGCACTTCGCGAAAAAAGCGGATCAGGGCCATCGCGCCGTCGCCGGAGAGCGGCAGGCGAAACAGCGGATTGTGAGCCGGGTCGAACAGTCCGGCCATGCCAGGAAGCCTTGCCGCTTCACCGAAGGTGGCGACCAAATATTCCGTGTCTGAGTCATGCGGCCGCGCCCGAAAATGCGCCTCTTGCCGCTCCTTTGCCAAATCCAAGCGCTCCCCCGGACCAGCCAGGAAAGGCCGATCGACCAGCAGATTGTCTTCCAGAAAACGCAGGAAAACGCAGCCGAGCACCCAGTGGACAACGGCCTGATCGAATGCGCCGTCGAGGAAAGCCTCAAACGTGTCTCGCGTCCGGCCGAGATCGAAAGCCTCTCGCCACTCGGCCTGCACAGCGTCCCGCTGCGCCCCGGCGGCGTGGGTCGCGCGCAGATCGGCGTCGAGCCCCCTTCGAAGGCGCTTCAGGTCAGCGAGGAGTTTGCCGGCGTTGATCATGAAGGAGGGGATCCGAACTCAAAAATCGTGAAAGGTTAGGCGGCGCTGCGTGCGCCCCCGGCCCGGTGGGCATTGGCAAGCCATGGGTCGGTCAGTCGTGCCCAGTTGGCGGCGGACATGACCGGCAGAGACGCGCCGTCAATCATCGGCATACCCCCATCCGCCTGGGGCACAAGCACCCATAGGCTGGGAGGGCCGCCCCTGGTGCCGGATGCTTGCGCGAGATCAGTCAGCATCGGCATCAGATCGTACCGCGCGAGTAGTCCGGGGTTCACCAGCAGCGCCGGTCTGTCGAGGGCCAACAACGTCGCGAGCACGCGTTCAGCCGCTTTGGTGGCCAGGCGAAGAAGGTTCCGGAAATCCTTCCCGTCGTGTCCTTCCGCATCCGCGGCCAGAACCACAGGCCATTTCACTTTTCGTGCCTCGGCTTCGGCACGCATCTCGCGCAGCAACAGCAATTCGAGGCTGAGCCGTTCCCGCGGCGCGAACCGGCGCAGCAGTTCGGCCTCAGCGCGTGGGGCACGGCGCGGATCGACCGTCAGCGCCAGGAAGGCCCCTGAGCGGCCAGCGCCGACGATTTTTTCTTCGAGCGACCGTGCGTCCAGCACCTCTGGCGTTGCCTGAGGCGCGGCGGCCAACGTTCCATAGCGCAACACGCCGGAAGGACTGCCCGAACCGGACGGGGTCACGTTGCGGCTGACATAGCCTCGTCCTTCGGTATCGTTCTCGCTCCAAATCCGCTCCGCACCCACGTCGTCAAGAAGGCGATCGAGATCCGGCCGCGGCGGCAACTGCGCCGCATCCGGGAACCGTCCTTTAACCCTCTCCCGTACGGCGTCCTCGGACAGCAATCGGGGGCCGGCCAGCGAGCCCAGGGAGAGCCGCAGGGCCGTCGCGGGCGACATGCCCTTCGGATACAGCTCGGCACGGGCCGAGAGCGACGCCGATTTGGAGGCGGCCGCCGCGAGTCGCAGCGTGCGACCGGGCGG
>CAIWAJ010000756.1:0-2561 GCA_903910565.1 uncultured Rhodospirillales bacterium | reverse complement strand
GGTGACGCTGCTGCTCGGCTACCCGCTGGCGCTTGCCACCGTGAGGGCCGGACCGCGGCTCAAGGCGGCGCTGCTGGTGGTGGCACTATCGCCGTTGCTGATCAATCTGGTGGTGCGCAGCTACGCCTGGATCGTGCTGCTCGGTGAGCACGGGCTGCTCAACGCCTGGCTGCGCGCGATGGGGCTGCCGAGCATGCCGCTCGACGCCAACATCGCGGCGGTTGGCATCGGCCTCGTGCATGTCACTTTGCCGTTGATGGTGTTGAGCTTGGTGGCTGCGATGGAGCGGATCGACCAACGGCTGCTTGAGGCGGCGGCCAGCCTCGGGGCAGGGGAATGGCGCATCATCGCCCGCGTGCATGTGCACCTCGCCATGCCCGGCATCGCCACCGGCAGCCTGCTGGTGTTCTGCACCGCGATCAGCGCCTTCATCACGCCACGCCTGTTGGGCGGCAATCGCACCTCCACCATCAGCACGGTGATCTACGAGAAGTTCACATTCTCGCTGAACTGGCCGCTCGGTGCGGCGCTCGCCATGGTCCTGCTCGCCCTTACCTTGGTGGTGACGGCGCTGCATGACCGGCTGTTCCGGGCGCGCTGATGTTCGCGAGGCTCCTCGGTTTGGCCGCCTCGGGGGTGGTGGTGTTCCTGCTGCTGCCGCTGGTGGTGATCATCGGCGCCTCCTTCACCACCACGGCCTATGTCGCCTTTCCGCCCCAGGGGTTCACGCTGCGCTGGTACGAGGCGCTGCTGGGCCGCGCCGATTTTCTCGCGGCCTTGCGCACCAGCGTGGTGCTCGGCGTGCTCGCGGCCGCATCTGCGGCGGCGATCGGCATCCCCGCGGCGATCGGCCTGCGCCATGCCGGGTTGCCCGGGCGCGCCTTGCTGCGCGGCATCGCGATGGCGCCGCTGACTTTGCCGAGCATCGTCACCGCGGTCGCGCTGCTCCAGTTCTACTACGCGATCGACCTCGATGCCCCGCTCGGCGGCCTGTTGATCGGCCATACCCTGATCGTGGTGCCGTATTGCATCCGCACCGTCGGCGCCGCGCTGGAGCGGCTGGACCCGGCGCTGATGGAGGCCGCGGAGAGCCTCGGCGCCGGGCCGTGGCGCATCCATCTGCGCGTCACCCTGCCCGCCGTGTTCCCCGCCATTCTCGCCGCGCTTGCCTTCATGTTCGTCACCTCCTTCGACCAGGTGACGCTCTCCGTGTTCCTCGCAGGGCCCGATGTGGTGCCGCTGCCGGTGCGGCTCTACACCTATATCGAGTTCGCGATTGACCCGATGCTGGCCGCAGCCTCGGCGACGCTGATCGTTCTGGCGATGTTGGCGGTTGTCCTGGGTCAATGGCTGCTCGGGCTGGACCGTGGTCTCTTCGGTGGCGCAGAATAATGCCGACCGAACCGGAGTGACCCCGATGCTGCTGCGCCGCCGTTCCCTGCTTGCCGCGCCCATGCTCGCGATGCCCGCGATTGCCCGGGCTCAGGAGCGGCCGCGCATCACCATCCAGTGCTATGGAGGCCTGTTCGAGAAGACCCTGCGCGAGGCGGTGATCCCCGACTTCACGGCAGCCCACGGCATCGACGTGACACTCGCGGTCGAGGATGACGTGACGATCCTGCCCAAGCTGCGCGCCGCACGCGGCCGGGCGCCATGGGATGTCTGCTACTGCGACAACGATATCGCGGTGATCGGCCAGCAAATGGGCGTCTGGGCGGAGGACCAGTCGGCGCAGATGCCCAATGCCGCGCGCGTCTATGCCAACTGCATGCCGCCCGCCACCGCCAATTACGGCAATGTCGTCTTCGAATACGCCCTGGTGCACAACACGAAGAAACTCCCGGTCGCCGCCTCCTGGCTCGATCTCTGGCGGGAGGATATCGTGCCGGGCATCCCGCACATCACCCAGTCCTACGGGCTGACCTTCCTCTACCTCGCCGCCCTGCTGCATGGCGGCAATGGCAGGAATCTCGACCCCGGCTTCGCCGCCATCAAGCGGCTGAAGAAATTCCGCGTCTACAAGAACGTCAGCGAGGGGTTGGCCTTGTTCCAGCAGGGCGAGATCGACGCCGCGTTGTTCTACAACCATCGTGCCCAGCAAATGGTCGATATGGGCCTGCCGATCGCCAAGACCCGCCCGAAGGAAGGCACCTGGGGTCAGCACACCGGCTCCCAGATCCCCAAGGCCACCGGCAACCTTGCCGCTGCGCGCGCCTGGGTGAACCACTCCCTCGGCACCGCCTACCAGGGCGCTTTCGCCAAGAACCTCTACGGCCCCACCAACCGCGACGTCACCGTGCCCCCGGAGCTCGCAGCCCGCCTGGTCTATGGCGCGGAGCGGGTGGAAGGCATCCGCGAGGCGCCGTGGGACGAACTGCTGCCGCAGCGTGATGCCCTGCTGGAGCGCTGGACGCGGGAGATCGGCTGAGCCGCCTACAGGATATTCGCCGCCGTCAACCCGGTGAAACCGAGCAAAGTGATCTGCGTCCCGTCCGACAGCGTCAGCTCCTCGTTGCCGCCGTTCGTCACCGCCCCGGCCAGCGCCGTGCTCGCTTCCGCCG
>CAIWAJ010000755.1:0-1819 GCA_903910565.1 uncultured Rhodospirillales bacterium | reverse complement strand
TTTCGGTTTAAAGGGAAGGAGGCGCTTCTTTTTTGAAAAAAGTAGCAAAAAACGTTTATCCACTTTCCGCGTACCGCTCCGACCTACCCGCGGGGAGTACGCCAACGGCATGGATGGAACAGAAAGTTTTTTTGGTTCTTTTTGTTCACAAAAAGAACACCCTATTTTTGCTCAGCTAAGCCCAACACCAACAAGGGACCACGCCCATGCCATCCTCAGTGCGCACCGAGCGCCACGGCGGCGTCGCCGTGATCGAGATCGATCATCCGCCGCACAACGCCCTCGCCCAGCACGTTCGCGCCGATCTGGCCGCGGCGCTGCGGACCGCGCTGAGCGATGCCGACGTCAAGGGGGTGGTGCTCACCGGCGCCCGTGCCGAGATGGCCGAAATCGCCGCGCCCGAGGCGGAGCCGACGATCGCCACACTGTGCGCGCTGGTCGATGGCGCCGCCAAACCCGTGGTCGCCGCCCTGCATGGCGCCGCCCTCGGCGAGGGCTTCGACCTCGCGCTCGCCTGCCACGCCCGCGTGATGGCGCCGGACGGCTCGCTTGGCCTGCCGGAGGTCCGCATCGGCATGCTCTCCGGCGCCCTGCCCCGCCTGCTCCGCCTCGCCGGCGCCACCGCGGCGCTGGATATCGCGACCTCCGGCCGCTCCGTGCCCGCCGACGAGGCGATCAAGCTCGGCCTCGCCGAGGAGGTCGCTACCGACTGCCGCCATCAGGCGATCGCCCGCGCCGAAGCACTGGCCGCCGGGCGTTGGACGCCGACCAGCAAGCGCGACCTCCCCGCGACCGACCGCGCCGCCTTCGACACCGCCGCCCGTGCCATCGCCCGCCGCGCGCGTGGCGCCGTGGCCCCCGTGGCGGCCGTCGAGGCGCTCGGCTGGGCGCTCGATCTCCCCTTCGCCGAGGTCGACGCCAAAACCCGCGCGCAGGCCGCCGAATTGCGCGGCGGGCCGCAGAGCAAAGCGCTGCTGCACATCATGCACGCCGACCGCGCCGCCGCCCGCCCGCCCGCCGATGCGGGGGCGGCCTGGCCGATCAAGCATGTCGGCGTGATCGGCGGTGGCACCATGGGCTCGGGTATCGCGCTGTCGCTGCTTGAAGCCGGCTACCAGGTGACCATCCTGGAAACCACCCTCACCGCCGCCGCCGGCGCCGAGGCGCGGATCCGCGCCGTTCACGCCCGCCACTACGGCACCGGCCGCCTCACGCAGGCCACCATCGAGTCCCGGCTGCGCCGCCTCGCGTACACCTACCGCTACGAGCGCCTGGCCGATGCCGACATGGTGATCGAGGCCGTCTACGAGAACATGGAGGCCAAACAGGAGGTCTTCCGCGCCCTTTCCACCCACACCAAGCGCGACTGCATCCTTGCCTCCAACACCTCCGCACTCGACATCAACCGCCTCGCCGACGTGGTGGAGGCGCCCGAGCGGGTGGTGGGGCTGCATTTCTTCAGCCCCGCCCATGTGATGCGCCTGCTCGAAATCGTGCGGACCGACCGCACCGCGCCCGAGGTGATCGCCACCGCCCTCGCGCTGGCGGGCCGCATGCGCAAGCAGCCGGTGATCTCCGGCGTGTGCGACGGGTTCATCGGTAACCGCATCCTCGCCCGCTGGTGGGGGCAGTGCGACTACGCGCTGGAGGACGGCGCCCTCCCCGAGGAGGTGGATGCCGCGATCGAGGGGTATGGCTTCGCCATGGGCCCCTATGCGGTGGCCGACCTCGCCGGCCTCGACATCGCCGCCGCCGGGCGCCAGCGCACCGCCGCCACGCGAGACCCCCGCGCGCGGGACGTGCCGATCATCGACTGGCT
>CAIWAJ010000754.1:0-3613 GCA_903910565.1 uncultured Rhodospirillales bacterium | reverse complement strand
CCGGTTGGGCTACGCCCGCCCTGCGCGCCACCACGCCAGCAGCAAAACGTGCGTATCAACCGGCAGGCGATCCACCTAACGGAACCGAAACGCTGTAGCGAGAAACCGAGCCACTTCTGTTCACCTGGCCGAGCCGGAAGTGGACGAAGCGCTCGGGGGGCGCGCACAGGGTGTCGCGTGCCTGGTGGAGCAGCATGGAGGAGTGGGAGGCGCGGGTGTTGTAGAGCGCCATGGGCGGGGCCAGCACCTGGAGGACGAGGCCCTTGGTGCGCGGCGGCGCCGCACCCGGCTGCGCGGGAGGTATGCCGCAGGCGGTGAGGGGCTCGGGGCCGGGTTTGCCGTTGCGCGGCGCGACCTCGGGCATCGCCTCGCCGTCGGCGGTGGCCTGGACGATGATGGGGCGCAGGATGAGCCCGTTGGGGGTCATGGCGGCCAGGCGCTCGGCCAGCTCCAGGGCGGTTTGCAGGCCTTCGTTCTCGAAATACCCGCCATCGACCAGCGAGACACGGCCGGCGCCGGAGCCGCGCAGGGTGCCGAACGGTTCCAGGAAGGGGAAGCGGGCGCCGTTGTTGACGGCGGTGGCGATGCGCACGTCGTGCTCGGCGAGTTCGATGAGGTCGACCGTGTCGCGCAGGGGCCAGGAGGCGTCGGCGGGGTCGATCGGGCCGGTGACGACCCGCTTGCCGCTTTCCACCGCGGTGCCGTTGACGAACCAGAGCGGCATGCCGGCGCGGTAGGTGCCGTTGGCGTAGAAGAGGGACAGGTAGGGGGCGAGCAGGGCGGATTTGCGGGCTGGCAGGTCGGTATCCCAGCGGGCGGCGAAGCCGCGCTCGATGGCCTCGGCGCTGTCGCCGCCGCCGGCGGTGGTGAGCCCGGCCTGGCGGCCGAGCCAGAGCGCGGGGGCGATGAGGGTGCGCGGGAGGTCGGCGAGGAGCCAGCCGGCCATGAGGGGGCCGAGGGAATCGCCGGAGAGCGGGATCGGACCCTGGTCGGGCATCAGCGGGCCCAGGGCGGGGGGGGCGCAGGCGTCGGGCCGGTGGGCGGCGGCGAGCAGGGCCATCGCGCCCGCGGCGCCGAGCGAGCCGCCGGAGACCGAGCTGATGGCGAAGAGTGCGGCCTGTCGATCGGGTTGCGCGGTCGCGCGCTCGACCTCGCGCAGGGTGGCCGAGGCCCAGATCGCCGCGCGGGTGGCGCCGCCGGAGGCCGCGACGATGACCGGGCGGATGGTGGCGCCGGACCTGGCGGCCGGGAAGCAGGCCTTCACCCAGGCGTTGACGGCGTGGTCGAACGTCGCGCGCTGGGGCGGCGGACCGCTGAGCAGCCAGACGGCGTGGATGTCGTCGTCGAACGCCACCGCCATGGTGCCGAGCCAGGCGGTGAGCGCGAGCATCGCGGGGAAGCGGCCGCCGAGATGGGCCAGCAAGGTGAGCGGGCCGACGGAGAGGGCGAGACCGAAAGTGGCCATGCACGGACCTGGGAGCTGCGTGCCGAGCCATGCGGCGAGCGTGCCGCCCCAGCCGCCGAGCGCGCCGGCGATGCCGAGCGCCAAGAAGGCGCCGCCGAGCGATAGCAGGCCGAGGCCGAAGCCCCAGCCGATCGGAGCGTGGTCGAGCAGGTCGGCGGTGCTGCCGAGCGGCGCGCGCTCGGCGCGGCCGGGGTTGGTCAGCCACGCGACCTTGCCGCGCCAGGTGAGCGCCACGGTGCCGGCGATGGCCCAGGCGGCGAGGATCAGGAGGTCGGTCGCTTTCACCCCGTTGCGCAGCACGAGGCCGACGCCGAGCAGGGCGGCGCCGAAGAACAAGCCGCGTGGGAGCCAGGTGTTGAGGCGGCGCTCGGCGGGCGTCATGGCGTCCAGCCGCGCGGCGCGGGTGTGGCCGGGGGTGGATGAGCCGTCCGGCACGCCGGCTTCGGCGGCGAGGGCGGCACGCGACCAGTACCAAAGGGCGAGGCCGAGCACGACGATCGAGCCGTGGAAGGCGAACGCCAGGAGCAAGCCGCCATCATCGAGGAAGGCCAGCAGATCGGCCATTTGCGGCGGCACCAGCAGCAGTAGGGCGGCTGCCACCAGCGTGAGCACGGAAACCCGCGCGGCGTGCAGGTGGCGCAGCCACAGATATGTGTCCAGCATCCCCGTTCCCCCCATGCGGCCGGGCTGGGGCGCCCGGCCGATTGACGTTGATGACGTGCGTTAGCGGTAGCGGCCCGGGCCGGTGGTGTAGGATTTTGGCTGGGTGCCCGGCGTGGTCAGGTAGGTCAGCAGGGGCGCGCCATCCGCGCCGTAGATCCCGCAGGCGAACGGCGTGTTGTCCACGGACTCGCGCAGACTGCGGGTATCCGCGGCCACCGTGCCGCGGCTGTCGACGCCCTTGCTGGTGGCGAGTCGGCCGTTGGCGGCATAGTAATAGAGGTAATAGGCCGCGAGTTCGCCCATCGAGAAGCGCGCCCCGCCGGCCATGCCGACCGCGAGGGGGCGGTCGTGATGGGTCTTCATGGTGAGCCCGCCGGTGCGGCCGATGCCGAAGCTGATGGAGGCGCCACCGCTGTTCTTGAACTGGCTGGCGTTTTTGTTGAGCGAGTCGATCAGTGCCGCGACATTGCCGGACGGGGTGCCGTCGCTGGTGGTGGTGCCGCCTTGCTGGCCGCCTTGGCTGGGCGGGGCCTTGGCCAGGCTGGCGGCGGCGACGCCGGCGACGGTTTTCTCGTCGGTGAAGTGGTAGTCGATGTCGTGGGCGTAGACGATCTCATTGGCGCCGACGAGGTAGATGCCCTGGCGGTCGAGGGCGGCGAAGTCGGTGTCGCAGAAGGCGCGGGCCAGCGCGGCGTCTTTCTGCGCGAGGTATTTGATGAGCCGGCCGACGGTGAATTGCGTGGCGAGGAAGTTCAGCGCCTCGCCATCGACGATGCTGAAGACGCGGCCCTCGTCGACGTTGAGGGCCTTCAAGCCCGACAGCGACACGCTCACCGAGGTCGCGCTGTTGGCGCCCAGCGCGCCGAAGATGTTGAAGCCCTGGGTTTCGCCCCCGAAGCCGAGATCGACGGCGCTGTAGCGGGCGAAGGTGAGGGTGGGCAGCTCGGCGTCGCGCAGGCGCAGGCGGACGGGCGGCTTGCCGGGGATGGTCATGAAGGTATCTGGCGCCGCTGCGTCGGGCTTGGCCGGGGCCTGGGCGATTTCGGGGCGGGCGCCGTAAACCGCGGCCAGCGCCGCCTCGGCGCCGAGGGCGTGGCCGACGCGGACCGGCCAGCCGGAGCGCCCGGAGGTGCCGTCGGGGTCGCTGACGCCGAGGAGGAAGACGTCGCCGGGGAGCACATCCTCCTGCGGCGGGTAGACGGGGATGAGGTCGTAGCGGCCGATGGTGGTGTTCCACTGTTTCTCCGGCTGCGGCGCGCCGGACATGGCGCAGCCGCTGAGCGCGGTGGCGGCCAGCAGCATCGTGACGAGGCGTTTTGTCATGGCTTTTGTCCCTCTTTTGATCGGCTTTCCGCGGGATAGGCCAGCGCCGTTGGTGCGGCGTTACCTTGGCGTTACCGACTGGGGGACAGGAAGGAAGCGCTCCTCTTTTAGAAAAAAAGGAGCAAAAAACTTTTCTCCGTTTGGCCGCGGAGGTCCCTTGGG